>JBGTIA010000170.1:0-1657 GCA_041745835.1 Ilumatobacteraceae bacterium
GGGCCGATGATGGCGGCAAGAGCAAGGAAGTTCCGGCGGGACATGGGGGTCATCGAAGTCTCCTGGGATGGTGGCGCCCGCGGAACTGCGCGCTCCTGTGGGCCGTGACTGTAAGACAGCGGCACCCGACCGTGCCCGTGATCGCCGTGAACAACCGCGAAATTTGCGCCAGCTCGGCGGTCACCAGTCGAGGTGGGAATGGTCGGCTTCGGCGATGGGCAGACCGGCCGCCGCCCATGCAGTGAACCCACCGATGAGGTCGGCGACATCGGCGTAGCCGATCGTGACGAGGTTGCCGGCAGTGAGCGACGAGCTGTAGCCGCCGTTGCAGATCACGACGAGTGGCTGATCGAACGACTCGATGGCGGGATGGAGGTAGGAGTTCGCCGGATCGAGATGCCACTCGGCGACACTGTTCGGTACGTGGATCGACGGTGCGATGACGCCGTAGCGAAAGCGGTCGGTGTGGGTGCGTGTGTCGACCACAAGGGGAGCACGCTCGCCGACGAGACGCCGATGCAGCTCGGTCGCCTCGACGCGTTCGATGGTGGACCGCGCACGGAACACCAGGTCGTGCACGGTCGTACGTGGTCCCCGGTGCAGTGTGGTCAGCGAGACCCGCCCCGCCCCGCAGCTACGGTGTTCGAAGTCGGGTGCGTCGAGACCGCACCGCTCCGGCAATGGCGCATCGTGAACGATCACGAGTGCTGCGCCGCGGGCGACGTGCTGAATCGCAGTGTGCAGCGCAGCACGGGTCCTCTCCGGGTCGAGTGGCTCGGGCAGGTCGATCACGACCGCCTCGTACTGGCGCGGCGCCTGCGCCATCCCATCGGCACCGAGTGTCATCGACACGGCGCCATCACCGAGCAAGCGCGCAAGTCTGCGTTGCGTGGACCCGAACTCGAGAACGAGCAGCGACGCCGGCGCGAGCCGCCCGAGCGTCGCCGACAGTTCTCGGTCGAGTTCGGTCAGAGGCACAGCTCGCAGCGTAGAACGATCGCACGCGGCGATACTCGTGTCGATTCGAAAGGAACCGTGAACACCAACGCTCTGCGGTGCCGAGTCCCACTGACCAGGGCTTTCGCGATTCGGGTGTCTCCCTCAGTGTCCACGCTCCGCCTGAGTTCAGTCAGCGCCCCCAAAGTTCTGTGGTGGGATGGAACTGGCTCCAGGCGAACCAGAACGATTCGTGTGACGGTATCGACGCGCCGGTCGCTGCGTCGACTGCCCGGAGTCCGCCGCCGTCGTCGACCAGTTCCACCCCGGCGCTGGTCACGGTCTCAGCCGCAGCCAACGCTGCACGGGCAGCGTCGGCTGGGAAGGCGACAGGGGTTTCCCCGGCGGTGATCACACCGACCACCAGTTCTTGGGCTCCGAGGCGATCGTCGGCAGAACCGATGGGGAAGATGGGGCCGTCATCGTCGCGACCCTGCAGGGGGTCGAGTTCGTAGCTTCGGCCGACACCACCGTCCTCGGCGATGATCGTGGTGTCGGGATGGGCCAGTTTCCACTCGCGCCAGGTCGTGCGGACGACAGTCGTCTCCTCGAGGACGATGCCCTGGTCCTGCAGTGGACCCGACACGGCTGCGCCGGTGAAGGTGTCGAACACCGACTGCGTACGCAGGTCGTACATCACCTTGTTCGAACGTGACAGCAA
>JBGTIA010000171.1:0-3150 GCA_041745835.1 Ilumatobacteraceae bacterium
TCCCCTCTCCGGGTGATTGCTGGTTCGGAGCACTGGGCTCGAGGTCGGCCATCGTCCGACAGCATCAGTTTAGCCGAGGGGTGCTTTCCGTTCTCGCCGGCTCATCGCCCACTGTCAGGGCATGGTGCAGGATCGAGTCGTCGGGGTGGAGTCCACTGGTATGGAGTCAGCGTTGCTTCGTCGTGCGTCGGGACAGGAGCTTGTCGCGCCGATGCAACTCCCGATCGACGGCTTGTTCGACGAGCTCTTGGATGGAGATCTCATCGTCGACTGCACGGCGACGCAAGCGCCTGACGGTCGACTCCGGAAGTCGGGTCGACAGGTTCTCGAGCGGCTCGGAACGTTGAAGTCGCGGTCGCGCCACGGCGCGAGGGTAGGCCGCCGAGGAGCTTGTTTCCTACGTGCCACTCGCTTTCTGCATTCTTGCATGCTAGAACTCAGGCGGGCGGAGAGGGGAACTCCTCCGATGGTTCGAACCGACTGTTCGCCGGTCACGACGGCGCTGACAGATCATCGGTCGACCTCGGCCCTGAGTGGCTTCGGCCGGTGGGTCTGGCTGCTGTCATTCGCCGTCTCGCTGGCTCTCGTCGCGTTGTGGTGGGCCACGCCACTCGGGTGGCTCGCGCCGGTTGTTGCGGTGACGGCAATCGCAGCCGCCGACGCTGACTGGCGCACGCTTCGGGTGCCGAACCGACTCACGTTCTCGGGTCTCATCGCTACCGCTGTTGTTGCGATACCGCTCGTGCTCAGTAACGCAATTGTGGGGTGGGATCTGATGCTCGGATCGTCATTGATGGCGGGCCCGCTCCTTGTCTCGCACCTCGCCACTCGTGGACGAACACCCGGTCTTGGAGACGTGAAGCTCGCCGGGGTCCTCGGCCTTTCGCTCGGAGCAGCATCGATGAGGACGGCGTGCGGAGCCCTCCTCGCGTCGCTCGTGATCGGTGCGGTGTTCGGGTTCTGGTACCAGCGGCGGACTGGGCGTCGCGGGTTCCCGCTCGCGCCGGCCATTGCGATGGCGACGATCGGCGTGCTCGCTGTCGCCGGTGCGATCGAGACAGGACTGGTGTAGGCGATGGAACGCCATTCACGGTCCGCTCCGTTCTCGCTGCGGTGGGATCGCAACCCGAAACGACCGGCAGGGGGCATGCGGGCGTCGTGGGGACCTCTGATGGTGGGCGGGGCGGTTGTCAGCCTGATCGCGATGGGTTGCTCGTCAGAGGATTCGGCCGAACCGGCCTCCACACCAGCTCCTCCGACGACGTCCGAGGCCCCGACGACCACCGACCCGGCTTCGACGTCGACCAGCACGACCGAACCGCCCGACGCCACAACGATGACTTCTGGTCCGTCGTCGGACCCGGCGACGACCGAAGCGACGCCACCGAGCACGGCGATCCCACAGGCCCCCGCTCCGATCGACCCGGACGATCCCAACAACCAGCGGACCGGCTTGCCGGAGCACGAGCCGATACTCGGTGCCTACCGTCGGGCGGTCGAAGGTGAGCTGCTCACGTACTCGCGGTGGCCGCTCGATCCGGAGAGCCCTGAACTCGTGAACGGACCGTTCACGGCCAGGGTGATTGAGCCAATCCGTCAGGGGATCGCAGACCGGACGGCGCTGAACCAAGTGCTCGACATCGGCGACGGCATCACGCTGCGTCCATACGTCATCGAGGACGACGACGGCAACCCGAACCGAGTCTTTGTGTGGGACTGCCAGATCGATGCGACGTTCTGGAAGGACGTCGACACGGGTGTGAAGGCGCCTCCTGACGCCTTCCCCAACGTCGGTCCACCCGGAGTCGAGACGGGCGTCGTAGCGGTGATGGTCAACGTCGACGGACAGTGGCTGCTCGACGAGGGTGCACTGGAGCCCCGGGCGTGCGCCTGACGGACCGCCACCTCGTGACGCTCGCCCTCGTTGTTTCCTGCGCCGTCCCGGCCCACGTTGCTGCAGCGCCACCCGGTGGTGGCGGGCCAGGCGTCACCCCGCCACCGCAACCTGGACCAATCACCGTGCACCACCGAAACGGTTCAGGCGGTGTCTCGGCGACGACGTCGATCCCGTACGGCTCGACGTTCCGCTCACAAGGCGGCGGCGATCGCGCTCCGTGCACGTTCAAGTACTACGCCGATCACGACGGTGATGGAGTCGTCGACCCAGGAGCCGTTCCGGAGCAACGCGAGTCGCTGCGGTGGACCTTTCGCGAGACGACCGAGCCGACGCTCGATGCACAGCAGTGGGACGAAGCATCGGCGCTGAGTGGTGCCGCCGTCGAGGAGATCATCGCAAGGTACGGACGAGTCGACGACGCGTTCAGGCGCTTCGAGGTGTTCTGCACGGGGACGCAGGGATCTGGGCTGACGGCGGACCAGTCGTTGGGTTCAACGCTGGTTTCGGTCCGCGATCCGTTCTGGGGCGTCTTCTCCGGTGTCGCCCGAGTGTGGGCCGGCGTTCAGCTCGATCGGCCGTCGATGTCGACGATTCCGTCGGCAGATCTGTTTGGCGGCTTCCCCGTCAACATGCCGACGTCACTCCAGATCGACGCCGACCACTGGACGGTCTACGCATCGCCACCCGTCGACTTTCGAGGGTGGTCCGCCCGGTTGGTGCTCACGCCAGCGGCACTCGACTTCCTCGTCGGCTTCCGGCCGGACGACGGCCCGGCCGTGACGTTGACGGTTCCGTGCTTCGATCACTTCGTCGATCACGACGGGTCCAGCATGATCCCGGCACGAGACAACGCGATCCCGGACTTTGCTGAGCCCCGACAGCTCGACGCACCGTGCGTGTGGGTCCCGCCCTCGCCGGGCGAGGTCACGATTCGCGCCCGGATCACCTACCGCGTTCGCTACGTCGTCTCCGGCTTCGTCGAGGATCAACCCCCGTACGAGTGGGAATCCGATCCGCTGACCGTGCGGGTCGACGAATTACGGGCCGTCAACACCCGGCCGGAGTCGTGACCCAGGAGACCTCCATGACCGCCGACCTTGACCTCGACTCACACACGCTCCGCAATCTGGATCGAGAGCACGTCCCTGGTCCAGCGCGACGAGTTCGGATCCCCTGGCTGGCCGCGGCTGTCGGGGCCGCATTGCTCACTTCTGCGATCGTGCTGTGGGGCTTCGGCCGCGCGGCCGACCGAC
>JBGTIA010000172.1:0-4282 GCA_041745835.1 Ilumatobacteraceae bacterium
GCATCGTTCGACGAGTTCCTGGATCAGTCACGCTGGGTGGAGAGCATCGACGCCGCCGAGATCCGAGCCGCCGCCGAACGCTGGCTCCCCGCCGACCGCTACATCGAAGTCCGCGTCCTCCCCCGCTGACCCGTCCAGCCCGCCAAACCCCCGAAAAATCCCGCTGCTGTTGCGCAGAGCGCAACATTCGAGGGACATTTCGGGGTGTCAGCGCATGTTGGCGGGGGTGATGCGGCGCTGGCCGACCTCGACGAGTTCGCCGCCGCGCACCTCGTAGCTCACCACGTGGTCGACCGAGTGCTGGGTGCTGCGGGCCCTGCCGGTGACGACGTCGAGTTCGGTGCCGTCGACGAGCGAGACGAGGGCGACGGCCCGAAAGCCCTCCACGGCGCCGGGCGACGAGCGCTTGTCCTCGCGCAGCAGCAGCCCCGACTCCCACACCCAGACATCGTCGACGCTGACGAACCGGCACCGATGGCTGGTCTTCGACTTCGAGACCATGCCGCCAGGGCACACGATCACGCTGCCCTCCTCCCACGGCAGGACGCCCAAGCCGTTGCGTCCGAAGCCCGATTCGAAGCCGGCAGTGATGATCGCGTCGTGGTCGCCGTTGTCGATGGCCCGTTCGATCTGCACTTGGCGCACCACCTCGGCGAGGTGGTGCAGATCGTCGTCGGACAGCGCCTTCACCGAACGCACGACGTCGTCGGGACTGGCAGCGGGCTCGGACACCGGGCCAGTGTGTCTGATGCCACGTCTCGTCGACCCCTGACGTACTGTTCGCCACATGCAGACCAAGGCAGCAGTACTGAGGGAACTCAACACCGAGTGGAGCGTCGAGGACATCGAACTCGACCCACCCAAGGCCGGTGAGGTGCTCGTCCAGATCAAGGCGTCGGGCATGTGTCACTCCGACGAACACCTGGTGACCGGCGACCTCGCAGGTGCGACGTCGCCGATGCCCCTGATCGGTGGCCACGAAGGTGCCGGCATCGTGATGGAGGTCGGCCCGAACGTCGTCGGCCTCGAAGCCGGCGACCATGTCGTGTTCGGGTTCATCCCTGCGTGCGGTCGTTGTCCGAGCTGTGCGTCGGGTCATTCCAACCTGTGCGACGTCGGCGGTGTGGCCTTTCCGACAGGTCGCCAGATCAGTGACGGCACCGCTCGTCACCACACCGCCGATGGCGACGACCTCGGCCTGATGTGTCTGCTCGGCACCTTCGCCCATCACACCGTGGTGCACGAGTCGAGCGTCGTGAAGATCGACAAGGACATCCCCCTCGATCGCGCCTGCCTGCTGGGCTGTGGCGTCGTCACGGGCTGGGGCTCGTCGGTGTACGCAGCCGAGGTCGGCCCTGGAGACTTCGTCGCAGTGGTCGGTGTCGGCGGCATCGGCGCAAATGCCGTGCAGGGCGCCAAGCTCGCCGGTGCCCGAGTGATCGCCGCGATCGACCCCGTCGAGTTCAAGCGTGAGAAGGCCATGGAGCTCGGTGCGACCCACACCTACGCCTCGATCGCCGACGCGATGGAGGGCCTCGGCGACTCCACGTGGGGCCGCGGGTTCGACAAGGTCATCATGGCGATGGGCGTCGGCAACGGCGACGCGCTCGGCGAGGCGTTCCATCTCGGTGGCAAGCGCTCGAGGATCGTGGTCACCAACATCCACCCGACCGTCGAGGCCTCGATCGCGATCCCGGGAGCGTTCCTCACGCTGTTCGAGAAGCAGATCGTCGGCT
This sequence comes from Ilumatobacteraceae bacterium, assembly GCA_041745835.1. Lineage (GTDB taxonomy): Bacteria > Actinomycetota > Acidimicrobiia > Acidimicrobiales > Ilumatobacteraceae > Sva-07. Next base: position 1,737 of record JBGTIA010000172.1, read on the forward strand.
CACTGTTCGGGTCGGCCAACATCCGCAAGGACATCCCGCAGCTCCTCGAGCTCTACACCCAGGGCCAGCTCGACCTCGACACGCTGGTCACCAAGACCTACACCCTCGACGAGATCAACCAGGGCTTCGAGGACATGCGCAGCGGGGCGAACATCCGCGGCGTGCTCATCTACGACTGAACCATGAAGAGCCGCGCAGCACTCCTCCACGGGACGCACCAGGAATGGCAGATCGAGGAGATCGAGGTCGACGCGCCGAAGGCCGGTGAAGTGATCGTCGAATGGAGGGCCGCCGGCCTCTGCCACAGCGACGAGCACCTGGTCACCGGCGACATGGTGCCGCCCGAAGCGGCGTGGCCGTTGATGGGGATCGAGAGCCTGTGGCCGGCGATCGGCGGCCACGAAGGTGCCGGTGTGATCGCCGAGGTCGGGCCGGGCGTCACCAGCGTCGCCGTCGGTGACCACGTGTCGGCGTCGTTCGTGCCGTCGTGCGGGAAGTGCCGCTACTGCTCGACCGGTCGCCAGAACCTGTGTGACGCCGGCGCCGGTGCGTTTCTCAAGGGCATGATCACCGACGGCACCAGTCGGCACCATCTCGCCGACGGCAGCGGCGATCCGATGCTGTTCGCCAAGCTCGGGACGTTCTCGCAGTACACGTGTGTGTCGACCGACCAGGTGATCAAGGTCGACACCGATCTGCCGCTCGAAGCGGTGGCGCTCGTCTCCTGCGGTGTCGCCACGGGATGGGGATCGGCGACCAATCGAGCTGCGGTCGCTCCCGGTGACACCGTCGTGGTCGTCGGCATCGGCGGTATCGGCATCAACGCGGTGCAAGGTGCTGCGATGGCAGGTGCTCGTCGTGTCATCGCCGTCGATCCGATCGAGTTCAAGCGCGAGAAGGCGATGGAGTTCGGAGCCACCGACACGTTCACGTCGATGGAGGAGGCGATGCCGGCGGTGATGGAGCTGACCCAGGGGATGATGGCCGACAAGGTGATCATGACCCCGGGGGTGATGTATGGCGAACTGATGGCCCTCGGCACGCAGCTGGCAGGCAAGGGCGGCACGATCGTGGTCACGGGCGTCGCGCCGATGACCCAGACCGAGTCGTCGGTGAATCTGTTCGAGCTCGCGATGTGGAACAAGGAGATCAAGGGCACGATCTTCGGTTCGCTCAACCCGCGCGCCGACATCCCGCGCCTGCTCGATCTCTACCGTGACGGGCAGCTCAAACTCGACGAGCTGATCACCAACCGCTACACGCTCGACGAGATCAACGACGGCTATCAGGCCATGCGCGACGGCACCAACATCCGTGGCGTGGTCGTTCATGGCTGAGTCCCCGACGCGAACCCCGTCACAACTCGTTGCGTCGATCGGGTCGACGGTCGTCGGCCGCCGACGGGAGATCGAACTCGTCGTCGCAGCGCTCGTCGCCGACCGCCACGTCGTCATCGAGGGGCCTCCGGGCACCGGCAAGTCGACGCTCTTGCGGACGGTCGCCCACGAACTCGGAGTCGGATTCGAGTTCGTCGAGGGCAACGCCGAGCTGACGCCGGCTCGCCTCGTCGGCCACTTCGACCCGGCTCGTGTGTTGGCAGAAGGCTACGACGCCGACGTATTCGTCGACGGCCCGCTCGCCTCGGCGCTACGCGAGGGTGCGCTGCTGTACGTCGAGGAGATCAACCGTGTCCCCGAAGAGACACTCAACGTCCTGATCACGGTGATGAGCGAGGGTGAACTCCACGTCCCGCGGCTCGGTCGGCTGGCCGCAGCTCCCGGGTTCCGACTCGTCGCTGCGATGAATCCGTTCGATGCCATCGGGACTGCCCGCATCTCTGGAGCGGTGTACGACCGTGTGTGCCGGCTCGCCGTCGACTACCAGACAGCGACCGACGAGTGTCAGATCACGCTGCGCGAGTCCGATGGCGCCGAGCTCGACCCCGACTGGGTCGCACAGGTCGTCGAACTCGTCCGGCTCACGCGATCGCACGGCGATCTCCGTGTGGGTTCGTCGGTGCGAGGGGCGATCGACATGTGCGCGGTGGCGTCGTCGCTCGCCGCCATCCGCGGCACCTCGGTGATCGCGGGCGACGTATCGCTCGACGCAGCGCTCGTGGCGCTGTCCGGTCGGGTCCGTCTCCGAGAGGGCACCACGCGCTCGACCGAGGACATCGTGCGCGAATTGTGGACCCAGGTGTTCGGCAAACGCGACGACGGGTCGAACGAGGGAAAAGAGAACGCCCCGACCGGGGCGACGCCGGCTCACTGAACAACCCGCCACCGGCGAAGGAGGGCGACGCAGCCGACGACGAGGTGTCGAAGGCGCGTCGAAAGACCACGTCGCGTCGTGCGCTCGAGCAGCAGCCCCATTTCGACGAGATCTCACCGGAGGTGGGCGAGCTCGACGAGCAGGCGCTCTCGCACGCCCTCGAGCACGATCCCGACGACACCCTGGCCCTTTTGGCGGATCTCACGGGTGCCACGGATCCGAAGCTGCGGGAACTGGCCCGGCGGCTGGCTGGTCGCCTGTTCCTCGATCTCGCC
>JBGTIA010000173.1:0-4327 GCA_041745835.1 Ilumatobacteraceae bacterium
GCGTTGATGTCGAGCTGCTCGTAGCCGGGATCGATCGACTCGGTGTCCGGTGAAACCCACATCTGGACGAAGTGCACGTCATCGGTGCCTGAGTTGTTCATCTCGCTGTGCCAGATGCCGGTTCCTGCCGACATGCGCTGCTCGCATCGCTCGTCCTCGACGAGTCGATCCCCCTGCTCGGATGGTTCGGCGTCGCCACGGTCGTCGGGGGGCTCGCGCTCGTCGGCGCAAGCGCAACGAGCGCCAGCCGACGATCCTGGTGACGACGCTGATTCAGACGTCGGGTGTTCGGGCGCGGCTCGGCTGGACCCGTGGTGCCTCGTTCGGCATCTTCGGATAGACCGGCGGCCACGGAGCATCCGGGATGCCGTCGGCGATGTCGGCGGCGAACCGTTCGACGAGTGGAGCGATCGACACCGCCGCATCCTCCATCAACTCCCACGGATCACCCCGCTCGGCGAGTCGATCCGGCACGGTGTCGATCGTCATGAGCTCGGGATCGATTGTGTCCAGTTCGTCCCAGCCGAACGGTGTCGACACCTGTGCGCCGACCCGCGGTCGTGCGCCCCAGGCGCCGAACATGTTCTTGTGTGGCGCGTTCTGGTTGAAGTCGACGAACACCTTCGTGCCGCGCTCCTCCTTCCACCATTTGTCGGTGATCAGGTCGGGATGTCGTCGGTTGAGTTCGCGGGCGATGGTCACGACGGCACCGCGCACTGCGAACGAGTCCCATCCGGGCTCGACGGGAACGTAGACGTGGATGCCCTTGCTGCCCGTGGTCTTCGGGAAGCCGATCATGTCGAACTCGGCCAGCAGGTCTCGCACGTGTCCGGCCGACTCTCGAACCATGTCGAACGTGACGCCGGGGGAGGGGTCGAGGTCGATGCGCATCTCGTCGTGATCCTCGGGTGTGGAGGCCCGGAAGGGCCAGACGTGCAGGCCGAGAACGCCCATGTTGACCGCCCACAGGACGTGAGCGAGGTCGGCGATCACCAGTGCCCGTGACGGCGTGCCGTTGATCGTCTCGACGGTGGTCGTCTCCAGCCAGTCGGGGGCCGAGTCGGGAATTCGCTTCTGGAAGAACGACTTCTCGCGCACCCCGTTGGGATAGCGCTCGAGCAGTACCGGTCGGTCGCGCACCGTCGGCATCAATGCGTCGGCGACTGCGACGTAGTACCGGGCGAGGTCGTGCTTCGTCCTCGGATCCTTGCCCGGACCCACCGACGGGAACATCACCTTGTCGGGGCTGGTGATCGTCACGCTCCGGCCGCCGGCGTCGACCTCGACCGGCTCCCCGAACTCGTCGGCCTTCCCCATCGCTCGAACGTTACCCGGGTTGTCCCGCTACTGGTTGGCGTGGAGTTCTTCGTTGAGGGCGCCCCAGGTGCCGAGGCGGGCGCGGGCGACGACCTTGCCGCTCTGGCCGTCGCGGATGAACATCATCCGGTCGTGGCCCGACAACTCGCGGGCCTTGACGACGCCCTGCGGCGTGAGCACCGGCGTGCTCGCCGTGACGTACAGGCCCGCTTCGACGACGCAGTCGTCGCCGAGGCTGATCCCGATGCCGGCGTTCGCGCCGAGCAGGCAGCGCTCACCGATCGTGATCTGCTCGGTCCCACCGCCCGACAGCGTGCCCATGATCGACGAGCCGCCCCCGATGTCGCTGCCATCGCCGACCACCACGCCGGCGGAGATCCGTCCTTCGACCATCGACACGCCGAGCGTGCCGGCATTGAAGTTGCAGAACCCCTCGTGCATCACCGTGGTGCCTTCGGCGAGGTGCGCGCCGAGGCGCACGCGGTCGGCGTCGGCGATGCGCACTCCCGACGGAATCACGTAGTCGGTCATGCGTGGGAACTTGTCGAGCCCGTGCACCGAGATCACTCGACCTTCCGTGCGCAGTCGCATGCGAACGTCGTCGATCTCCGACACGGCCACCGGACCGATATTGGTCCAGGCGACGTTGTTCAGCGCACCGAACGTGCCCTCCATGTTCAGCGTTCGCGGCGCTGCGAAGCGGTGCGACAGCAGGTGCAGACGGAGGTAGGCGTCCGACGCCGATGCCGGCGGCTCGTCGACGTCGATCGTCAGGCGCACCGGGCGGCTCGTGACATTGCGCGCCTCGTCGGCGATGTCGCGCATGCCGAGCTGCGACTCGATGTCGTCGAGCGGGCAGTCGTCGTCGCCGAACTCACCCCAGCCGAGCCAGCGGTACCAGGTGTCGAGCACCGATCCGTCGGCTGCGATCGTTGCGAGGCCTCCGCCCCATGCCGTCCGTGTCATGACCAAACCTCCGGTCGCAGTGTCGGAAACAGGATGACTTCCTTGATCGAGTCGACCCCTGCCAACAGCATGGCAACCCGGTCCATGCCGATGCCCAATCCGCCGGTCGGCGGCATGCCGTACTCGAGCGCACGGATGTAGTCCTCGTCGACCGAGCCGGCCTCGTCGTCGCCCGCGTCCTTCGCCACCTGCTCGTCCTCGAATCGCCGGCGTTGTTCGACCGGATCGTTGAGCTCCGAGTAGCCATTGCCCAACTCCCGCGAGTCGACGAAGATCTCGAACCGTTCGGTGAGCCACGGGTCGTTGCGATCGACTCGCGCGAGCGGCGAGATCTCGGTGGGATGGCCCGTCACGAAGGTCGGTCGAACGATGTCGGCCTCGCAGAGCGCTTCGAAGAGCTCCTCGAGGAGCTTGCCGCCACCCCATCGGGCCTCCCAGCGCACGCCGTGATCCTCGGCGAGGGCACGCAGTTCCTCGACCGGCTGGCTCGGATGGACCGGACGTCCGACCTTCTCCGACACCGCATCGACCATGCGCACCCGCGGCCACGGCTCGGCGAGGTCGACGTCCTGGTGGCGGATCGAGATGACGGTGGTGCCGATCGCGTCCCGTGCAGCCTGGGTGATCAGCACCTCGCTGATGTCCATCACGTCGTTCCAGTCGCCGAACGCCTGGTACAGCTCGATCATCGTGAACTCGGGGTTGTGGCGCGTCGAGATGCCCTCGTTGCGGAAGATGCGCCCGATCTCGTACACGCGCTCCATCCCGCCGACGATCAGGCGCTTGAGGTGCAACTCGAGCGCAATGCGCAGGTACAGCTGCAGGTCGAGGGTGTTGTGGTGTGTGGTGAAGGGACGCGCGTGGGCGCCGCCGGCTTCGGCATGCAGCACCGGCGTCTCGACCTCGATGAACCCGCGTTCGTGCAGCGTGCGCCGGAAGCTGGCGATGATCTCGTGGCGGATCTCGAACGCCCGCTGCGCCTCGGGGTTGACGATCAGGTCGGCGTAGCGCTGACGGAAGCGCGTGTCGACGTCGCTGAGACCGTGCCACTTGTCGGGCAGTGGTCGCACCGCCTTGGCCAGCAGCTCGACGGTCTCGGGCTTGACGGACAGCTCGCCCTTGCGGGTGGTCATCACGGTGCCGTGCACACCCACCCAGTCGCCGAGGTCGAGCCGCTTGATCGCTGCGAATGCGTCATCGCCGACGACCGCCTTCGACACGAACAGCTGGAGGTCACCCGAACGGTCGCGGATCGTGGCGAAGACCAGCTTGCCCGAGTCGCGCATCAACATGATCCGTCCGGCGACGGCAACAGGGTCGTCGGTCTCGGTGCCCGGTTCGAGGTCACCCCACCCGGCGCGCACGTCGGCCACGGTGTGGGTGCGATCGAAGCGGTACGGATACGGAGTTCCACCCGCGTCGCGGATCGCTTCGATCTGGGCGAGACGGCGGGCCTTCTCCACAGCGAGACCGCTGCCGGTGGGGCCCGCTGCTGCGGCGGACGACGGATCCGCGTCCGAATCGAGAGACGGTTCGGCGGCTGGGTCGAGAAGCGGCTCGACCACTGGGTCGGCGAGTGGGTCGGGGGTGTCAGCGCTCACGGTGCTCCGACGGTATCCAAACCCGCCGGCATCGCGGGCGTTCGATTGACGGCGATGTCGGACGCGGAACAACAGGCCGTACAGTTCCTGCTCGTGCGCACCAGACTCCTCGCCGGCCTGACCGCCCTCCTGGTGGGTGCGATTGCACTCCCCGTCGTCGTTGCCGGGCAGGTATCGGTCGACCGTGCCGCCAAGGCGACGACCCCTGCCGTTCGCAGCGCACCGATCGCGACCGACGTGGTGAGCATCTTCAACACGGGCCCGTTGCGTACCGACGTCATCACTCAGGCCATGGCCGCAGCACGGCAGGCCGGCGCCTCACTGGCGTTCGGCCGATCCGCGAGCGTCGGCATGGTCGGGTTGTACCGCGGTGCCGCCGCGGTCCAGTTGCCACCGGCTGGCTTCGCGTATCCGATGGGTGTCACCGGCCTGCCGCCGGAGGC
>JBGTIA010000174.1:0-6800 GCA_041745835.1 Ilumatobacteraceae bacterium
ACTCGATGTGGGCGTTCGAAGTCCATGAAGAGCAATCCGATGCGCCCGTCGCCAGCGATGTTGCCCATGGAGAGGAACATGCCGTTGCCGTCATAGCTCGGGAACACGATGGTCGTGCGGTCGATCACTCGCACGAACCCTGCAGCACCTCCCTTGTGAGACACGGTCGGTTGGCCGTCGGCGTTGACGGTGCTGAGGAAGAAGAACGTTCGTGACTCGATGAAGGCCTTGGCCTCGTCGTCGATGTCGGGTCGGACGATGACCGCTGCAAGGACGTCAGCGATCTGGCGGCTGTCGAACTGATCTTGCAGGCTGCGGTGGTGGTCTCCGTAGAAGGTGGTCATGGTGTCTCTCCTTTGAGCAGGGCGAGGTCGGGCACGCCGAAGATGCGCCAGCGGTGGGAGTGGCTGGCGTGTGTGTCGCAGAGGGACTGGGTGAGGGGACGACCGTGCATGATGACTCCTTGGGTGTAGTCGGTTCGGTGGGTTGGGTCTTGGGGCTACGGGAGCAGTCGGGTGATCTCGTCGATCACGACGGCCGGTTGGTCGATCTGGATGTTGTGGCCGGTGTCGTCGAGGGTCACCAGATGGGCAGCCGTCGACAGCGCCATCCAGTCCTGTTGGCCCTCGTTCCACACCTCGTTGAGGCGCTCGACTTCTGACGTCGCCAGGTCGGGCGGTGTCTCGCGGCGGCTCGCAGTGATGACGGCCGTCGGCAGTGACCCGAGCGCAACGATCCGGGTCGCCTCGCCGAAGGCTTCGACGACATCGAGCCGCTCGCCGTTCCCGGTGGGCGGGAAGGTGCCGGTGCAGAGTCCCCGCAGCATCGCGGCGCCCTCGGATCCGTCGTCTGCAACGGCGCACAGTGCGGCGGGCCAAGTGGTGGGCGAGGCGTCGACGAGGACCAGGCCGGCGACCTCATCGGCGAAGCGCGATGCGAACGTGGCAGCCTCCGCGCCGCCGAAGGAGTGACCGACGACCACGTACGGTCCCGGCTCGCCAACAGTGGTCAGCAGCGCGTGAAGATCGGTGGCTCGGGTGCTGAAGGTCGCCGTGGCAGTGGCGGGGTCGCTCGTTCCCGTGCCGGGCCGGTCGTAGGAGCAGACTCGGGCTCGGGCAGCGATCTCGGGCTCGATGCTGGACCAGGCTGTGGAGTCGCCGCCGAAGCCAGCGATCAAGAGCACCGTCGCGTCGCCCTCGCCGACGCAACGGAGGTGCACTTGCGCGCCGTCAGCGCCGACCAGTTGGTCGAATGTTGCGGTCGGCCGTGGGACAGTGGCGACGGTCGTGGTCGTCGGGACAACCGACGTCGTCGAGGTGGGTGTGGTCGACGCGGTTGTCGAGTTCGACGCCGTGGAGGCTGTCGTGGTCTGGCTGGAGCCGGCTTGCGACGCCGGGCCGCTGCCACACGACGTCGCGCTGACGAGCGCTGCGGCGAGTAGCGCGACGCGGAGACGGCGGCGTGCCCAATGGTGGCCGGTGTCGGTCCGGCTGCGGAGGCGGCGGATCATCTTGGTGTTGGTCATGCCTGCCACGATCGACCTACGGGGTGGCGGCGCGCATCGGCCACACCCACTCAGCTCCACAGGCGCAGGTGAGGTGGTAACTGGCCGGAGCGGATGCCGGATCACGCTCGAGCAGGAGTGAGCCTGTACCTCGGGCGGTCCACACACATCGGCGGTGACACCGTCCCCTTGGGAGAGCAGTGGTGTCGGTGCGAGCAGCGACGAAGTGGCGTGGCCGATTGGGTCAGCGGACGGTAGCGGTTCGTTCATGTCTCCAGTGGACTCCGCGAGGTGTCTGGGACGCTTGAACGAAGCGGCCAATCGCGTCAGGGACCGGGAAAGTCTGCTTCGACGACGGTGAGGAGCGGAAGCACCTCTGATGGAGCGAGACCGAATGTCTGACGGAAGGTTCGACTGAAGTGGGCGGAGTCTGAGAATCCTGCTGTCGCTGCTGCGGTTGTCAGATCGGTACCGTCGCTGATGGCGAGGAGTGCTCGGCGAAGCCGCCTCCAGAGGATGTATCGGCGATAGGGGATGCCGACTTCCTCGGCGAAGCTTCGTCGGAGTTGTCGTGGCGAGATCCCGACGTGACGGGCAGCGTCGCTCAGCAACGGAACCGTGTCGAGACGAGCGTCGACGAACCCGCACGCGCCGAGTACTTCGGACCGCACACGCTCCGGCGCGTTCGGGTATGCATCGCCGAGGATCGTGGCGAGGAGACTCCGACTCCAGTCGATCAGCGTGGCGGCATCGGCGACTTCCGGAAGTGCGACGCCTGCGAGTCGATCACTGAGATCCGTCATCGCCGGTGGCCGTTCGGCGAGGACGGCAAGTCGCCGACCGAGCTTGCCTGATGGTTCGACGAGGACAACGGCGACTTGCGCGCCGGCGGCGTCGAGATCGTGGGGCTGTCGAGAGGGGATCAGTGCGGCATGCGTGGTGGTGGACACGTGCTCGATACCGAGACGGAAGGATCCAACGGGACTCCAGACGAGTTGGATTGCGTCGTGGCGGTGAGACTCAGCACGTGATCCGGGCCCGATATAGGACACGATTCCCTTTCCCAACGCAAGAGTGCCTGACCAGGTTTGAGTTGTCGGCGGCGCCATCACTCCTCCCCTATCGGCGACCCAGATCGCTCAGTCGCTGCGCAGCACACATCGCATGCTCGCATGCCACCACGAACACTGCGACAACAGCACCTACCGCACCGCGTCCACGATGCCCGTTCGCATGCTCGTACGCTCGGCCTCGATAGACAGCGTCGACATGCCAGGCGTCTGCTGCCGCGTCGACCTGACTGGCGCAGTATCGGCTCAAACGTGACACGAGATCATCCCGGCCGGCGATGCGACGACGGACCGTGGGCTGTCGCGTTACGAGCGGCCCCTCGACACCGTCGACCTGACCGATGCGCCGGGAGTGCAGTGGACCACCCAGCGCTTCGGGCTCGCGGTTATCGCCTGTGTGCCATGCAGTAACACTCGGTCGTTGGGAACCGTGCTTCGCGACGTGGTGCCGGCCCGCCCTACAAGTCAGGAAGTCTCGCTTGCACCTCTTGCCTTGGCAAGTCGCTAACCGTCGAGCGTTCGAAGATCATGGTCAGTTCGGCTTTGGTGGATTTCAGAAGATTGCCAGTGGAAACGGCCTCGATCAGTCTCCACCCTTCCCGGGCGTAGCTGTTGAGGGTCGCTTCGGGGGTGTCGAGGTTGAAACCGCTGGTGAATCGCTTGTCACGTTCGGTCAGGACTTTGTATTCGTACATCCTGGTATTTCCTTGTCCGGTCATCGGATCTCTAGCCATTGCGGATGATCTCGGACAGGTCCGTGCCCAGTTGTTCGGGTGACCGGGTGTCATCGTTGAGGAGGAGAACGAACAGGTCCTCGGTGACCGGGTCGTACTGCATGTAAGCGATGAAGCCGGGGACCGACCCGCTGTTGGAGATGCCGGTCGTCGTGGGCGGGTCAGCCGCAAACACCCCAAGGGTGTGGCCATCGACCGGCAGCCCGCTGGTCATTTCCGCGTAGGTGCCTTCGTCGAGCAGCTCGCCGTGGGCGAGTGCTCGAATGAAGACGGCAAGGTCGGGCGCGTTCGATACCAGAGAACCGGCAGCGCCAAGGGCAGTCTCGAGCGCCCGATACGAGGCACCGTTGGTGTCGCCCCCTGGTAACGAGTTCGAAAACCCCCCAATCGGTGAGCGTGTGTCGTCGGGGGCGAAGTACGTGTGTGACAGACCCAGCGGTTCGACGATCCGCAACTGCAGGTTCTCTGCCAGGGTTTGGCCGGTGACCGACTCGAGCAGCAGTCCAGCGACGATGTAGTTGGTGTTCGAGTAGGCGAATTCTGTGTCGGGCGCGAAGTCGCGTGGTTGGTCGGCGACGAGTTCGAGAACGTCGGCGGGGGCCCAGGTTCTCGAGGGGTCTGCGAGCACTGCCGGGGCGAGTTCGCTGTCGGCATGCTCGGGGAGGCCGCTTCGGTGAGCAAGGAGTTCGCGGATCGTGACACCGTCGGCGATCGTGAGCTCGGGGGCGTGATCGACGGCGAGGTCGTCGAGGCCGATGGTCCCGTCCGAGGCGAGTTGTAGCAGCATCACTGCAACGAAGGTCTTCGACAGGCTCCCGACCCGAAACTCAGAGCTGGGTTCGACGCTGTCGGCGTCGGGTCCGGCGGTTCCGGCGGCCGCCACGGTGAGTTCGTCGTCGTGACCGGCGAGCGCCACCGATACGCCACCGCGGCCTTCGCTCGCCCATCGGTCGAGCAATCCCTGCACCCGGTCATCCGAGGCGAGGCCGGTTGCCGAAGTGGTATCGGTTGTCGGGGGAGCGCTCGTGGTCGAGGTTGCCGTGGTTGTCGACATTGGAGGCGGCGCTGTCGTGACGGTCGTAGGTGGCGACGAGTCACTGGTCGTGAGGGTCTCGGCGGTGCAGCCGACGGCAAGCACAGCAGCGAAGGCGGTGGCGGCGAAACGTGCGGGGAGCAGGGTGCGGGTCATGGTTGATGGTCCATTTCAGGTTTGGGTTCGGGTGAGAAGATGGCTTCGATTGGGAGGAGACGACCTGCGTGTCCGCTCATGTCATGTCCTTGCGGGTGATGAGGTGAGTGCCGGCGACGGCAGCGGACGCGCAGTAGCCGGTGAGTACGAGGGCAGCGGCCCAGAACGGGAGGAGGCCGCCTTCGATGGTCCATGTTCCGCCGAGCGCGCTGGCGGCGCCGGTGGGCAGCCAGCGGCCGACCTCGGGTACGAAGCCGGTGAGGGACGTTTCGATGATCGAGGTCCACGCGACGATCACTGTGAAGGCGATGGTCTGGTTGTGGATTACGCCGCCGATGCCGACGCCGAGGATCACAGCGAGCGGTAGTGAGAGCAGTGCGCCAGCGATCGGCGTGACGACGTCAGCGCTCAACAGATTGACGTCGACGTTGCGAGCGTGCAGCCACGGCGTCGCGATGGACACGGTGAGTAGCGCTGAGACCGCTGCAAGTACCACGCCGATGAGGCCTCCTGCGAGCACCTTGGCGGTCACCACGCGGCGGCGGTCCGGCGTGATGAGAAATGTCGTGGTCGCAGTGTTGTGTCGGAATTCGCCTGCGGACATCGTGATCCCGAGGAGCAGGGCTGTCAGTGCGCCTGACGACGCAGCCGAAAAGACTCCTCTGATTCCGTCACTGGTGGTCAGCGGGTTCTGGTCATTCCCGACCGCGATTGACAGTGCGAGGCTGACCGGGACGAACACGACAATCCCGGCGACGTACGCCCAGAACGCTCTGGTGGTGCGCAGCTTCAACAGTTCGGCGCTGATCAGGTTCCTCATCGCAGCGGCTTTTCGGTAGCGGTGAGCTCGAGGTAGATCTCTTCCAGGTTGAAGTGCTCCGATGTCATTTCGTAGATGACAGCGCCGACGCCTGCGGCGGCCAGTCCGAGTGCTTCGGGTGTGCTGTCGGGCGCGACGAGGACATCATTGGCGACGAGTTGGGAGCGGATGCCGCATGTGGTCAAGGCGTCGTGCAGTGCTGTGACCTGTGGTGTTCGTACTCGTACACCCGGGCGTGACCGGGTGGCCAGGTCAGCGAGCGAGGACTGGGCGACGAGTCGTCCGCCGGCGATTATGACGACGTCGTCAACAGTTTGCGCCACCTCCGCGAGCACGTGACTCGAGAGCAGGACGGTGCCGCCACGGCTGGCGAACGTGCGAACGAACTGCCGGAGCCAGCGGACGCCGTCGGGATCGAGACCGTTGGCTGGTTCGTCCAAGATCAGCACCGCCGGGTCACCCAGCAGTGCGCTTGCGAGTCCGAGCCGCTGGCGCATCCCGAGCGAGAACCCTTTGACACGACGATGCCCGGCGTCGACCAGGTCGACTTCTTCGAGCACGTCGTCGACCCGCGTTGCAGGCAGACCGGCTGCGGTTGCCAGGATGCGAAGGTGATCCCGTGCCCGTCGACCAGGATGGAAGGCGTCGGTTTCGAGCATCGCACCGACGCGGAGAAAGGGCTCGTGAAGATCGGCGTATCGGACGCCGTCGATCGTGGCGCTGCCCTCGGACGGTGTGACCAAGCCCAGCAGCATTCGGAGCGTGGTCGACTTCCCCGCGCCGTTGGGCCCGAGGAATCCTGTCACGGCACCTTCCCGTGCGGTGAAGCTCAGATCGTCGACGGCGTTGACGTTGCCGAATCGTTTCGAAAGCCCGCAAATCTCAATCGTTGCCATGAGAGATCCCTACGCCGTGACCCTGGAGGGGGTCGGGGTGGCGGCGGCTGTTGACGATCGCTGCCGGCCCACGACGATGATGGCGGCGCTGCAGGCCATGATCGACAGGAAGCCGAACCACTGCAGTGCGTCGCCGCTGCCGTCACCCCAGAAGGGCTTGGCGGGTCCGTTCTGGAAGGGGATCCCGTGGAAGAACGTGAACGCTGCGATCTCGATCCAGGCGACCGTCACCGCTACTCGGGCGGCGTGCCGATGTCGGCGCGCCACGAGGATGACTGCCAGCAGGACTGCGACGATGCTCGACAGGTGCTGCGGCTTGGCGAATGTCTCGAGCACGCCGACCGACTCGTCGGTGCGAAGGTCGTCGAAGACGGCAAGGTTCAGGACTTGGAGCGCCAACAGGCCAGCGGTGAGGCCGAGCAGCCGGCGGTTGGTTCGGGCGGGGGACGTTGCGTGTGTCGTGGTCATGTTGCGACTTTCTTCTTGGGTCTCGATGCGACGTTTGGACTTCGTTGGTGCGAGGTCGAACGTACGAAGACATGTGGTGACGAGGCATCACCACATGCTGTGGTTGACGTGGTGACTCG
>JBGTIA010000175.1:0-4652 GCA_041745835.1 Ilumatobacteraceae bacterium
CTTCGCCGCCGCGCTCTCGGTCGTGATCTTCATGGTCGTCGCGGCGATCTCGGCGTTCAGCTTCCGCTTCACCAAGAGCTTCGAGGAGATGCGATGAGCGTCCTCGGAGCGCCTCCCACCGCGACACCGTCGGAGCCGAGCGAACCGACGTTCACGCTCAACCGCCGTTCCACCGGCGCCTGGTTCCGCCAGACCGGATGGCGCCACCTCGTTGCCATCGCCGCACTCGCCTTCGCGCTGTTCCCGGTGTTCTGGGTGGTGTCGGCAGCGTTCAGTGACGGCAACCTCAGCTCGCAGACGCTCATCCCGGAGGACCCGAACCTCGACAACTTCCGCACCCTGTTCGAGCAACCGTTCTGGAACTGGTTCTGGAACTCGATGTTCATCGGCGTGATGACCGGCGTCTGGACCGTCTTCTTCTGTGCGCTCGGCGCCTTCGCGTTCAGCCGCATGCGGTTCAAGGGACGGCGCGGCGGCATGTTGTCGCTGCTGTTGATCCAGATGTTCCCCAACCTGCTCGCCGTGGTCGCGCTGTTCCTGTTCATGACCCGCATCAAGGGCATCTATCCGGCGATCGGGCTCGGAACGTCGTGGGGGTTGATCTTCATCTACCTCGGGGGCGCGCTCGGCGTGAACACGTACCTGATCAAGGGATTCTTCGACACCATCCCGCGCTCGCTCGACGAGGCGGCCAAGATCGACGGCTGCACCCACGCACAGACGTTCTTCAAGATCATCCTGCCGCTCGCCCGACCCGTGCTGGCGGTCATTGCACTGCTGTCGTTCATCACCACCCAAGCCGAGTACCTGGTGGCCAGCGTGATGCTCGGCCAGAACGAAGATGCCAAGACACTGGCCGTCGGGCTGTCGCAGTACGTCCGTGCCGGGTTCGACAACCGGTGGGGGCCCTTCGCCGCCGGTTCGCTGATCGGCGCGATCCCGGTGGTGCTGCTGTTCATGTTCCTGCAGCGCTACATCGTGTCGGGTCTCACCTCCGGCGCCGTCAAGGAGTGAGCCGGTCGTTCCAGTCCTTCCGGACCCGACCCGAAAGGACCGGAACGACCGGATGACCGGTATGACCGGTATGACCGGTATGACCGGAGTGGTCGCGCTGCACGACGAACCGCATCACGACGGATCTCCGACCTACGTCGGCCCCGGTCCCCGCGTCCTCGGCGAAACGGTTCCCGTGCGTGTGCGGGTGCCCGACTCCTGCGGCACCACCCGTGTGCGGTTGCGATCGACGCCCGATGCCGAACCCGCCGTCGTGGAGGCGACGATCGAACGCCATGAACACGGAGTCACGTGGTGGCGAGCCGATCTCGAGCTCCCCAATCCGGTCATCCACTACCGTTGGTTGCTCGACGGCGGCACGCTCGGCACGAGCTGGGTCAACGGCGCCGGGGTGTTCCATCGCGACGTCACCGACGACGCCGACTACCGCATCGCCGCTCGGTCCCCCGCGCCCGGGCCCCGCGGAACCAAGACGCCGAGCGTCACTCCCCCGCCCGACTGGCTCGCCGACACCGTCGGCTACCAGATCTTCATCGACCGCTTCGCGAACTCCGAGACGCCTCACGAGCCGCCCGAGTGGGCGATCCCTCGGGCGTGGGGCGAGCCGGTCGACGACACGCCGGGGATCCGTGCGCGCCACTGGTACGGCGGCGACCTGGCGGGCATCCAGCAGCACCTCGATCATCTCGGGCATCTCGGCGTGTCGCTCGTCTACCTGACCCCGTTCTTCCCGGCGGGGTCGATGCACCGGTACGACGCGTCGACGTTCGACCACGTCGACCCGGCACTCGGCGGCGATGACGCACTGGCGTCGCTGGTGTCGGCGGCGCACGAACGCGGTATCCGGGTGATCGGCGACATCACGTTGAACCACACCGGTGTGCAGCACGACTGGTTCCTGGCTGCATCGGCAGACGTGTCCGCGACCGAGCACGGCTTCTACTTCTTCGACCGGTCCGAGCCGTACGGCTACGTGGCGTGGCACGGCGTCCGCACGCTCCCGAAGCTCGACCATCGCGGTGCAGCACTGCAGCAGCGCCTGTATGACGGTGACGACTCGGTGATCGCGCACTACCTCGACGCACCGTTCGGGCTCGACGGCTGGCGAGTGGACTGTGCGAACACGACGGCACGCTTCCGCGACCACGACCTCAACCAGGACGTTGCGCGCGCCGCACGGACGACGATGGACGGACACGCCACCGACGGCGGGCGATGGCTCGTCGCCGAACACTGCTACGACTCCGGCGACGATCTCGACGGCACCGGCTGGCACGGCGTCATGGCATACCAGTGGTTCACCCGACCGCTGTGGGCCTGGCTCAAGGACCCGGGTTCGCGGTCCCTCATGTCAGCGGTGGAGCTGATCGATCTCGACGGCCATGGCCTCGTCGAGTCGATGCGACACCTGGCGGCGAACGTCTCGTGGGACGCACGGCAGGCGTCGATGACGATGCTCGACTCGCACGACACAGCCCGTCTGCGCACCGTCGTCGGCGGCGATCTGGGGCGACACGTGGTCGGGCTGGCGGCGCTGCTCACGATGCCCGGCGTTCCGACACTGTTCGCAGGAGTGGAGGTGGGCTGCGAGGGCTCCTCGATCGACACCACGCGCGTGCCGTTCCCCTGGGATCATCTCGCCGCCATCGACGAGAGCGATCCTGACGGGGAGGGCAAGTTCCTGAACGATCTGCGCACGCTGATCGAGCTGCGTCGACGAAGCGTCGCGCTGCGACACGGCTCGCTGCGCTGGGTCGATGCCACCGAGCACAGCGTCACGTACGTGCGCGAGTCCGCGACCGAGAACGTGCTCGTACACCTCGTGCGCAGGGAGTGCGACCCACGGACGTTCGTGGCGCACGAGGTCGGCATCATCGAGCACCCAGCCCTCGACGATTCGGGTGTCGACGACTGGTGCGCCGTCGAGTTCGGCGAGGGCAATCTCGTCGAGGTGCACCTCGCTGCTGGCAGCGAACCGACGACGATCGTGCTGCCTGGCACAACCGGCGCCTACGTGGTCTCCTGCGCACGCAGATAGCGTCGAGCGACGTGAATCAGACGAAGAACCGCATACAGGCACTCGGGTTGCTCGACCGCTCGTTCAAGGCCGCCACCGACGATGAACTCGCTGCGGCAATCGAGGCACTCGACGACGACCACCGCGAGGGTCTCGAGTCGTTCGTGGCGGCATCGACGCCCGACGGCGTGCGGGCCGCCGTCAAGGCAGGTCGCATCAACGGCGACATGGAGGCGATCGCAGCCATCGTCACCGACCTGTGCCTGGCCGACTGCATCAAGGAACTCGGCGACCACGCCGACAACCCGTCGACCGATCAGCTCCAAGAGGTCCTCCCGGGCCTCGCCGAGCGTCATGGCGTGGCCGTCACCCGCATCATGTTGGCCTCCACCGTGGCCGGTGAAGCGCCGGCGTCGGCAATCATCCGCGATCTGCTCAAGTCCGACGAACTCGTCGCGCTCCCGAAGGCCGAAGACGTCACGATCGCCCCGCTGATCGACACCTCGAAGCGCTCACCCGAGGACCAGGCGAAGGTCAAGGCCAAGCGCGCCGAGGCGAAGGCCGCCAAGAAGGACGCCGACCGGGCCCGCAGGGCTCAGTCAGCCGCCGCCCGCAACCGCGCCTGATTACAGCAGGGGTCAGACCTGCGATGTAATTCTCTGTTCGTGGGCGAGGAGCCAGGCCTTGGTGTCGGTGCCGCCGGCGAAACCCGTGAGCGTGCCGTTCGCCCCGATCACCCGGTGGCACGGCACGATGATCGAAACCGGGTTTCGCCCGTTCGCTGAGCCCACCGCCCTGGCCTTGCGACGATCGCCCATCCGCTCGGCCTGCTCGGCGTAGCTCACGGTGGTGCCGTACGGGATCGCTCGCAATGCCGCCCACGCCGAGCGTTGGAAGTCCGTGCCGACGGCGTCGAGCGGAACGTCGAACTCGGTGCGCTTGCCGGCGAAATACTCGTCGAGTTGTTCGACAGCAGCAACGATCACGGGGTGGCTCGGGTCGTCGATGGCCGCGGTCAGCCGCACACGTGCGGGGTCGTCGTCGGGCCACAGGATCGCCCGCACGCCGTCGTCGCTGGCAACGACCGTGAGCGCCCCGACCGGGCTGTCGGTGACGGCGCCGTACAACGTGGTGGATCCAGGAAACGTCATCTGTCTGCTCTCGTTCGTCGGTCGGGTGCGGGAGTGTTGGGGCTCGCCCACAGATGGTGGACGGCGTAGGAGCGCCAGGGCGCCCATCGCGACGCCCTGTCAGCGTCGATGCCGAGACGGTCGAGCGCGTGTCGGACGCCGAGGTCGTTGGTGAGGAACGTGTCCGGATGGCCCAGACCGCGCATCACGACGTAGTCGGCCGTCCACGGACCGATGCCCTTGATCGCCAGCAGCTGGTGATGAGCGACCGCCGGATCGGTTCCGACGTCGAGTTCGACGCGCCCGTCGGCGAGGGCAGCCGCCAACCGCCGAATCGTGTCGCGCCGAGCGCCGGGCATCGAGAACGCGTCGTCTGGTGCGTCGGCGAGTTCGTCGGGTCGAGGGAAGACGTGGGTGACCTCGCCGACCGGTTCCACGAGACGGCGACCTGCTCGCTGCACGAGTCGCCCGGTCACGGTACGAGCGCCGGC
>JBGTIA010000176.1:0-3664 GCA_041745835.1 Ilumatobacteraceae bacterium
CCCTCGGCGAAGGCAAGACCGAGCGTTGCGCCCGAGAGGCCACCGACGAACCGGAAGTGCTTCGAGCGTCGTAGCCAGCGAGCAAACAATGCGGCTGCAAGCGGGTCGGGGGCGACGTCGAGGGCACGCGTGTCGGCGTCAGGATCGCGTCCCGACAGATTGACCGCCAACACGAACAGCACGCCGGCGGCGGCCAACGAGAGCAGAACAGCAGCGGTGATTCGCGAACCCTCGCCCTGTGGCGCAACGACAAGGAAGGGAAAGAGAATCCCGAAGAAGGCCACGACGGTGAGCCATGCGCGGTGACGGCTTGCGGCACTGATCAGACGGTGCATCATCGGAGTGCCTCGCACGCTCCGGCAAGTGGACCACTGACCTCGGTGAAGGAACCGTCCACGTTGCGCAGCATCACGACGTCGCCGCCATTGACCGCCGTTGCGTCCGGGTCGACGAATGCGATCGGGTCCTGGGAGAGGCTGATCGTGTTGGAGAACGGAGGAAAGGCATCGGCGCCGAAGTCGATCGTGGCGTCCACGGTGCCCCACGGCCCCGGTTGATCGACACACTCGGTCGGGCGGAACCACACCACGATCGTTGCGGTCCGGTCCGATGGAACCATGACAGGCAGCGGAGCGGCGACACCGCGTCCGTCGCGTGACAGCGGGACGGCTACCTGCGTGGTCTGTTCCTCGACCACGGGCACGGCCTGGGATTGCGTGTCGTAGGGAGGTTCGAGAATCACGCCGACATCCACCAACTCGGCTCCGGGGCCATCGAAGCTGATTCCGGTGATCCGAACAGCACGGTTGCCGTAATTCGGCAGTATCACCGTGGCCGATACGGCGTCTCGGGACTGATCGACCTCCAGGTGGGAGCCGGACCCGGACGAGCTCCCGAAAGTGGGTCGAGGGTAGAGGTAGCCGCCGATCGTGAGCACCGTGACCGCAATCGCAACGCCGACCGCCATGACGCTCACAGCAAAGGTCTTGAACGGTCCAGCCGGGCGAGGGATCAACTCGTCGAGTCGATCCTCGAGATCTCCATCTTCGGTATGGCGCTCCAACGTTGTGGGCATCTGTGTACTCCGTCCTTTCTCGCTCCGTCGATCGAAGCGCTTGTACTATAGTTATGATACAAGCGCTTGTCCTTGTCAAGTGGTACAAGAAGAGTTTGGGGTGAGTGGGAATCATCTGAGGCTGCAGCTCATTCGATCACGCCGCGCCGCCGAACCGCATTCGAGTGGTTGGCGACCTTGATCGGCAGCTCAGTCACGAGTGTGAGTCCCATGTACCGACGCACCGTGTGACAACGCCGGCTGTCAAGAGCAACGCATAGCAGCATCGCCGCAACCGGCCCTCGACCGCTGCTGATCGGCACGTCCGCAAGCGGTCAGGCGCGCGAGAACGTCCAGTGACCGCTCGATGATGACTGGGGTGATGGTGAGAGGGCCCCGTTTGGTGGTCCAGTCCCTTGGTTCAGGTCTTCTTGTCCGATCTGTCGGGTAGCCCGGATTGTTGATCGCCGTAGAGCCAGCGGGGTCCGGAGCCATGGGCGGCGGCCTTGTCGGCGGCGTTGTAGAGCGTGCACGAGACGAGGCTCAAGCAGCCGCAGCCAATGCATCCGTCGAGTTTGTCCTTCATATTTTGGAGGAGGGCGATTCGTTCGTTGAGCAGCGGTTGCCAGCTGCGAGCGAGACGAGCCCAATCGCGCCGGGTGGGTGTGCGGCTGTCCGGGAGTGTCGCAAGCGCATCGCGGATTTCGCCCAGCGTCAAGCCGACCTGCTGGGCGACGCGGATGAAGCCCACGCGCCGCAAGACGTCGGCGCGGTAGCGCCGGTGCCCGCTGTCGTTGCGTTCGCTCGCGATCAGTCCGTTCGCCTCATAGAAGCGCAGTGCCGACGTGGCGACACCGGCGCGATCGGCTACCTCGCCGATCGGCAGGAGTCGGTCTTTGGTCTGGCTCTTGACTTCAACCATAGTTGAAGTCTTACCGTCGTCTGTCGTGAGCGCAACAGCAGCAGTACACGAAACCGACGCGGGCACCGTCGTCGCCCGCCTGGACGATCTCGATGACGGCTCGATGAAGCTGGTCAAGGTCGACGGTCGACGCATCTGTCTCATCCGGACGAGCGACGGCGTCCATGCGATCGACAACGCCTGCCCGCACGAAGGGTACGGGTTGGCTCAGGGCGGTCTCGACGGTGATCTCGTCACGTGTCAGTGGCACAACTGGAAGTTCCGGGTCACGGACGGGGCGTGCGTGCAGGGTGAGGAAGCGGTGCGGGTCCACGACGTCGACATCGATGACGCTGGCACTGTTCGCGTCACCGTGAACCGTCCCGATCCGGCCACGCTCGTCCCACAGCTCATGGCCAGCCTTCGTAGCGCGATTGCGAAGAACTACATCGGGCAGGTCTCTCGTGACGTGATCCGTCTGCTTCACAGTGGCGCCGACGCGGCCCAACTCGTGTGGGCGGCCGTGGAGTACGGTGCGCCGCGAGCCGACAACGGATGGGGTCACGCGATCGCCTCTGCGGCGGATTGCCTGGCAATGGTCGATCTGTACGACGGGGACGAGCAAGCGTTGCCGATCGTGCAGGCGATCGCCGGGATCGCCGAGGTCGAACGCGACCGTACCGTGAATCAGTTGCCCGCACCCGCAGAGCCAGACCACTGCACACTCGTTGCGTTCCGTGCCGCAGTCGAGTCCGAGCGGCTGGTCGATGCGCAGGCGATACTTCTTGGTGCGCTCGCACGCGGAGACGTTGCGGATCAGATCGCGCCCTGGTTAACAGCCGTTGTTGCCGACCATCACCTGTCCTATGGACACGGAGCCATCTACGCGCAGAAGGCTTTTGAACTCCTCGAGGTCGTTGGGTGGCACCGTGCGCCGATCGTGCTCGGCCACCTCGTCGCGACGATCGTGCGCGGCACACGAGAAGACCTGCTTCCCTACACCCGTCCGTTCACCAAGAAGATGGCCGAACTCGACATCGGCGAACTAGCAGTCGTGCCAGTCGACATGTCCTGGTCGGGGCGCGACGCCCTCGTCGATGTGCTGCTTGGTTCGGATCGATTGGCCCCGGCAACAGCAGCGGAGGAGGCGTTGCTGGCCGGAGCCGGCATCGATGGTGTGCTCGATGCGTGCGTTCTCGCCGCCAGCGAACGGATGCTGCGCTATGACGTGTCAGGCGAATTCGACTTCTCCGACGATTTCGGTTGGCTCGACATCACCCACGGCCTGACCTATGCCCACGCAGCTCGTTGGCATCATCGCCAGCCCGGCGCGTCACGCGTCGACGTCGTCCGGCTGACATTGTGGGTGACGTTCCTCGCGAACTGGACCGGTCGACACGAATGGCACACGAAGGTCGATGCACCCGCAGCCGACTTCGACTTCGAAGCCACCGATCTCATCGCCGCGGGCGACGACCTGCAACGACGAGCACTGCTCGACGGCACGAGCGCCTTCATCGTCGCCGCGCACGCCGTGAAGACCAGTCGAGCAGCGGCGCGCGAGTCACGTCTCCTCGACGATCCCCGACCACTGCGGGCAACCGCCCGATTCATCTCCGCACCCAAACTCGAACGATTCGTCGCCGCGTCGGTCGCCCAGTCACTCGACTTCCTCAACGGTCGCATCATGCGCGACTGACGTTTCAAGG
>JBGTIA010000177.1:0-2117 GCA_041745835.1 Ilumatobacteraceae bacterium
GGGGCGACATCGATGGACGCTGCGCTGGTCGACGCCTGGATGGGCCATCGCAACGACACCTCGGCGCTGCAAGGTCTCACCCGCAAGGGTTTCGTCGTCGACACGATGGAGATCGCCGCTCCTTGGTCACGTCTCGACGAGCTGTTCGATCAGGTCCGCACGGCGTTGATGGCGGTGCCACACGCGCGAGCGGCCTCGTGCCACCTGTCGCACAGCTACGCCGACGGGGCTTGCCTGTACTTCACGTTCGCCGCGACACCACCGCCGGAGGAGATCGAATCGACGTACATCGCACTGTGGGATGCCGGACAGCGCGCCGTGCTGGCCGGCGGCGGGAACCTGTCGCACCACCACGGCGTCGGGCTGAACCGCGGCCGGTTCATGGCCGAAGCTCTCGGCGCTGCACACGGCGTACTCGCCACGATCAAGTCGGCACTCGACCCGAACGGCATCATGAACCCCGGCAAGCTCGGACTCCCCACGCCGTTCGGCGACGTGCCCTGGCCATGAGTTCCACCACATCCGCCGGGCGTTGGGACCTACAGGCCGTCCGCTCAGGGGTCGGGGTCTGTTTGATCCTGGCGGTTCCGCTCACGCTGATCGCTGCGTTCCTCGACACCGACTCGTCAGGACTGAACGCAGTCTTCTTCTTCGGCGCGATGTTCGGGTTCGTGCTGGGCGGAGGGTGCGCCGCGTGGGTGCAACGGTGCGGCACCCCGCTCTCGCACGGCGTCGCCACGACCATCCTCGCCTACGTCGGCGCCCAGGCCGTCTTCGTCACGATTCGGCTGTTGAGCGGCGACGACGTCAACTGGTTCGGGGTGTTCTTCACGCTCTCACTCGTGATTCTCGCCGGCATCGCCGGCGGCATCCTGGGCAGCCAACTCCAGGCGCGCGGGGTCGTGCCGTCGAGTCAGCGAAGCCATCCACCAACCGAACAGCACAACGACCAGCGAGGGAATCGATGAGCACGATGCTGGTGATCGACGTCGGCACCACGGGCCTGCGGGCAGCGATCGTCGACGACACGCTCGCCGTAAGGGCGATGGAGTATCGATCGTGTCCGCCGACCACGCCTGCGCCGGGACTGGTCGAGTTCGACGGAGCGGAACTGGCGACGAAACTTCTCGACGCAGCGCGGACGGTGCTGGCATCCGAATCGGAACCCGTCGTCGCCGTCGGGATCACCAACCAGCGAGCGAGCACGCTCGTCTGGGATCGTTCGACCGGCGAGCCGGTGGCGCCCGGGCTCGGCTGGCAGGATCTCCGCACGGTCGGCGACTGCATCATGGCCAAGATCGAACACGGCTGGTCGATCGCTCCGAATCAGTCGTCGACCAAGGCGGGATGGCTCCTCGCCAACACCCAGGGTCTGGAGGGCCGTGACCTGTGCGTCGGCACGATCGACAGTTGGGTTGCGTGGACCCTGAGCGAGGGCGCGCTCCACGTCAGCGACCAGACCAATGCGTCGGCCACCACCAACGGGCTGCGTGTCGTCGACGGCTCAGCCTGGGCGCACGACCGGTGCGCTGCGTTCGGCGTTCCCGAGTCGGTGCTGCCCACCGTGGTCGATTCCGTGGGGGTGATCGGTCACGCAACTGCGCTCGCTGGCTCGCCTCCGATCGCCGCGCTCCTCGGTGACCAGCAGGCATCGCTGATCGGGCAGAGCTGTGTCCAACCGGGCCGGGCGAAGATCACCTTCGGCACCGGCGGCATGCTCGACCTCTGCACCGACACCGGCACCCCAGCAGGCGCTCACCGCTACGAGGCGGGTACGTACCCGCTGCCGCTGTGGTCACGCGACGGCGAGATCACGTGGGGCGTCGAGGCGATCATGCTGTCGGCGGGCACGAACGTGGAATGGCTCCGCGACGACCTCGGCATCATCGCCACCAGCGCCGAGAGCCACGACGTCGCATCGATGTGCGCCGACACCGACGGGGTCGTGTACGTGCCGGCGCTGCTCGGGCTCGGCACCCCGAAGTGGGATTACGGCGCACGCGGCACGCTCCTGGGGATCACGCGGGGCACCGAGCGACCCCACGTCGTGCGAGCGGTGCTGGAGATAGTGGAAAGTTTAGTGCGCACGGGGAAAATTGACGTGATAGTGGTGGACT
>JBGTIA010000178.1:0-3486 GCA_041745835.1 Ilumatobacteraceae bacterium
AATGCAAGACGACTTACGGCGGCTCCCACTGCCGCGTCACACCTGCGGCAGCGCGCCCGCTTGGTCCTGCTCCTGCACGAGTTCCCCACCCTGTCCAACGCGGCGGCCGCTGCGGCTGTCGATCTTCACCCCAACTCCATCCGCCTGTGGCGGCAACGCTGGGCCCAGGGCAACTTTACCTGGGAAGACGCCCCGGGGCGAGGTCGCAACCACTGTGCTGCGCCGTCAGGCCCGACGAGGCACAGCACGCCCTCGTCGTCCATCGTGGCGAGTGTGGTGCTGTCGGGTGTCCCGGCGTCGCTGCGCTCGAAGCAGGCGTCCAGCGCGGCGACGAGGTCGTCGAACGACACGTCGTCGTACACGCGGTGTATCGCTTCGACGGAGAGCTGGTCGGCGACGAGTTCGTTCACGAACGCCAAGGTCTCGTCGGCGGGGTTGGGTCGGTCGCCGTTCGCACCGCGCACCTCGTCCCGATGGGTGCGGCTGATGCCATAGCGGTGGTGACCGTCGGCGATCAGTACGTCGTCCGAGGCGATCTTGTCGGCGATTGCCCGGACTCGTTGCGGATCGGCGACCCGCTCGACGACGTGTTCGACGCCGTCGACGGTCACCGTGGCCACCGGTTCGCCCGGTTCGGCGAGCAGTGCCGTGAGCCCGCTCGCCAACGACAGTCCCCACACCGGCGAAAGATTCGTCTGCGTTGCTCTCGTCAGGTCGAGACGATCCGTCGACGCCTTCGGCGTGACCCGCTCGTGGGGGAGCACACCGCCCGCTCCCTCGTCGACCACCTCGAGGCCGCCCATCACACCGGCAATGTCGCGGGCGGTGCCCAACGAATCCGTGAAACGCATCCGGTAGATCGTGAAGGTCGGCGTCTCGTCGTAGGACATCACGCCGGCCTCGATCCACTCGCGCAGCGTTGCGGCGGCGACGTCGTAGCGCCCGGCACCCGCAGATTCACGGGGGACGTCGACGTGGGTGATGTTCCAGCGGCTGCGGGCGCCGAGGTCGTCGAGGTCGGCCTCCGAGAGCACGTCGTAGGGTGGAGCGATCAGGTCGTCGATCTGGGGGTCGCAGTAGCGCAGGGCGGGAAACGGCGTGAAACGTGGCACGACGACAGGATGTCACGACCCGACCGCGAGACTGCAACGATCGGGACGATGGGGAATTGGATCGGCGGGGTGGACACCGTGCTGTGTGATCTCGACGGCGTGATCTGGTTGGCACATCAACCAATCGCCGGGTCGGTCGACGCCGTCGCTGCGTTGCGTCACGCCGGGCGCCGGGTGCTGTTCGTCACCAACAACTCGGCGGCGACGCTCGACGACCACGAGCGGTCGTTGGCCGCCGTTGGCATCGTTGCTCGGGGCGACGTCGTGAGTTCGGCGATGGCCGTGACACCGCTCGTCGAAGCGGGTCAACGAGTGCTGGTTGCCGCTGGCCCCGGTGTCGTCGAGGCACTCGAGGCCGCTGGCGTCGAGGTCGTGGTCAACACCGGTCGGCCGGTCGGCGATCGGATCGATGTGGTCGTCGTCGGACTGCATCGCGAGTTCGACTACGACCGTCTTGCCGTCGCCGCCGACGCAGCGCGCCGCTGTGGTCGTCTCATCGGCACCAACACCGATACGACCTTCCCGACTCCCCATGGGCTCCTGCCCGGTGGCGGCGCGATCCTGGCGGCGGTGGCGTCTGCGTCCGGCGTCGAACCCGCCATCGCCGGCAAACCGCACCAACCGTTGGCAACACTGGTGGCGTCGATGCTGGCCACGTCGGATCGGCCGTTCGAGCCCGATCGCGTGCTGATGATCGGCGATCGCCCCGAGACCGATGGGCTCTTCGCGGTGCGTCTCGGTTGCCGATTCGCGCTGGTACGTTCGGGGGTGAGCGGTCGCGGCGTTCAGGTCGACCGGGCGATCCCGATCGACGTCGACGAGGCCGACCTCGCCGCGGTCGCCCGGCGCTTCGTCGAGAGTGACGTCGCTGAGTACTAGTCTGGCGGTATGGCAAAATCGACAGTCCAGCGCCTCGTCGATGCGGGGGTCGAGTTCTCCGACATCTCCCGCAAGCAGGCGGAATCGATCGTCAAGTCCCTCGTCAAGGCCGGCGAAGTCCGCCGGACCGACGCCGAGAAGGCCGTGCAGACGCTGCTCGATCGCGGTCGAGAGACGTCCGATCGCCTGAGCGAGAACGTGCAGCGTGAAGTCTCCAAGCAGATGACGTGGCTGTCGGAGCGCTTCGACGAACTCGAGGACCGCTTCGAGGAACTGGCCGAGAAGCTCGCCGAGCGGGTGAAGTCCGACTTCGAAGCCGCGCAGCGGCAGGTCCCGGCCAAGCGGTCGGCCGCCCAGAAGGCTCCAGCCAAGAAGGCTCCAGCAACGAAGACTGCAGCAGAGAAGTCGCCCGCCAAGAAGACCTCGGCGAAGAAGACTGCAGCGAAGCGGAAACCCGCCAAGAAGTCTGCGGCGAAGAAGACTGCAGCGAAGCGGACACCCGCCAAGAAGACTGCAGCGAAGCGGACGCCCGCCGAGAAGTCTGCGGCCAAGAAGACGGCAACGAGGAAGGCGCCTGCCAAGAAGTCTGCGGCCAAGAAGACGGCAGCGAAGAAGTCGCCCGCCAAGAAGGCAGCAGCGCAGAACGCCCCCGCTGCTTCCAGCTCAGACTGAGCATCGGTGGGGGCCCGCCGACGGCTCGACGCCGAACTGGTGCGCCGCGACCTGACGTCGAGCCGGACCGAGGCGCAGGCGCTGATCGCCGCCAATCGGGTGCTTGTCAACGGTTCGGTGGCCGACAAGCCGGCGCGCCAGGTCGCGCCGAGCGATGCGGTCGTGATCGACGGTCCACCACCGCGGTTCGTGGGTCGGGGGGCACAGAAGCTCGACCACGCACTCGATGTGTTCGGCATCGACGTCCGCGGTCTGCGGGCACTCGATGCAGGTGCGTCGACCGGTGGATTCACCGACTGCCTGCTGCAACGTGGTGCCGATCACGTCGTTGCGCTCGACGTCGGCCACGGTCAACTACACGAGCGCCTGCGTGCCGATCTGCGTGTCAGCAATCTCGAGCGACACAACGTGCGACACGTCGACGTCGACCAGATCGGTGGCGCGGTCGACATCGTCGTCGGTGACCTGTCGTTCATCTCGTTGCAGCTGGTGATTCCGTCGCTCACCTCGCTGTGCCAACCTGGTGCGCCCATGGTGCTCCTCGTCAAACCGCAGTTCGAAGCCGGCCGACAGGAGGTGGATCGTGGACGCGGCATCATCACCGATCCTGCGATCCACGACCGTGTACGACTGGAGATCGAGGCGGCGCTCGTCGCTGCGGGCTGTGCGGTTCTGGGATGGACCGACTCGCCGATCACCGGCGCCGATGGGAACCGGGAGTTCCTGGTGCATGCCACGACGGCGGCGGGAGACGGCGCGTGACCAGCGTGGCGGTGGTCGCTCACCACGAGCGAACCGCGGCGCGGGCGCTGGCCGAGCAGGC
>JBGTIA010000179.1:0-3459 GCA_041745835.1 Ilumatobacteraceae bacterium
CCTCGGCGTGCTCGTGGCCACCGGCTCGGCCCTCACCATCGCCGGCCCCCTCGTCGTCCGGCGGATCGTCGACACGGCGGCCGACGGCGCCACGGCGAGCGAGGTCACCAGTCTCGCACTGGTGTTCCTCGCGATCGCAGCGGTCGCTCAGTTGCTCTCGGTCATCGTCGCCTGGCTCGCCACGGTTGCGGCCTGGCGGACCACCAACGATCTCCGTCTCACGATGACGCGCCACGTCCTCGGGCTCGACCACGAGTTCCATCGCACCCACACGCCCGGTGAGCTCATCCAACGCGTCGACGGCGACATCACATCGGTCTCGGAGTTCCTCGGCCAGGTCGTCACGAAGGCGGCAGGGGCGGCGATGCTCGTCACCGGCATGGTGATCGTGCTGGCGGTGATCGACTGGCGGCTCGGACTGGGAATGGCCGTCTACGTGGCCTTCGCACTGATGGTCATCTTCAGCACGCGGCATCGCGCCATCTCGGAGTCGTCGGACGAGATGGGCGCGCTCGGTCGGCTCTACGGGGGGATCGAGGAGCGCCTCACCGCAGCCGAGGACCTCCGGGCAAACGGTGCGGCCGACCACGTCGCGTGGCGGTTCGTCGAGGACAGCGAGGAAGCGCTCGTCAGCGCGGTACGACGAGAGCGGGCGTTCCTCGTGATGTGGTGGTTCGTGCAGGCGTCGGTCGCCGCAGGTTGGGTGTTCGCACTGGTCATCGGGGCCGTGCTCTACGACCGCGGCACGATCACCCTCGGTACGGCGTTCCTCCTGTTCCAGTTCGTCCTGCTCGTTGCACGACCCCTCGAGGAGGTCGTGCACGAGCTCGAGACCGTGCAGAAGGCGAACGGAGCGATGGTCCGCGTGGCCGAGCTCCTCGCGATCCAACCGAAGGTGCTCGACGACGGGACCACGAGCCCGCCGTCAGGCCCGCTCGCAGTCACCGCCACTGCGGTGAACTTCGACTACGGCGACGACCGGCCGGTGCTTCGCGACGTCGACATCCGGATCGCCGCCGGCCGCTCGGTCGGCATCGTCGGTCGCACGGGCAGCGGCAAGACCACCTTCTCGCGGCTCGTGTTGCGGCTCGTCGAGCCGACCAGCGGACTCGTCGCACTCAACGACGTGCCGATCGCCGAGATCCCGTTCGACGAGCTGCGACGCCGCGTTGCGCTCGTTCCGCAGGAGGTCGAGCTGTTCGCCGGCACCCTGCGCGACAACGTCACCCTGTTCGACGACGACTGCTCGGATGCCGACGTCGTCGACGCGCTCGAACGGGTCGGTCTCGGAGCGCTTGCCGCGTCCGGTATCCACCGTGAACTCGGCGCCGGTGGTGCCGGTCTGTCGGCGGGCGAGGCCCAGCTGCTCGCGTTGGCCCGGGTGTGGCTGCGCGACCCCGACCTGCTGGTGCTCGACGAAGCAACCGCTCGCGTCGATCCCGACACCGAGCGGCGCATCGAAGCGGCGGTCGTCGAGTTGATGCGCGGTCGCACGACGCTCGTCATCGCGCATCGCCTGTCGACGCTCAAGTCGGTCGACGAGATCATCGTATTCGACCACGGACGGATCATCGAGCACGGCGACCGCGTCGACCTCGTCGGCGACGACGACAGTCGCTTCGCCCGACTGCTCGCCATCGCGCTCGACGGCGAACAGCATCCGGTCGCGTCTGCGCCGGCGGGTCGTGCAACCGGACCGGAGGTGACGTCGTGACGATCGGACTGGAGCTCACCCCAGAACACGACGATCGCCGCCGGGTCGTTGCCGGTCCCGCGGTTGACCCGTCCACCGCCGATCCCGCCGACCTGATCGGTGCGGTGCCGAACGTGTGGTCACTCGCGTGGCGGGTGTCGCAGCACCGGCGACGCGAGTTCTGGCTCGGCTGGGGTCTGTTCGTGGTGTTCTTCATGATGCCCGCCATCAGCGGGTTGTTCCTCGGCCGCGGCTACGCCGCGCTGCAGGACGGCGACACGACCGCCACGATCTGGTGGTCCGCAGCGATCGCGGTGAGCGAGGTCGTGCGCATGGTGGCGATCCACCACGGTGCACTGATCTGGACCAAGGCGTGGATCCACATGCAGACGCTGCTGCGCGCCAACATGCTCAGCGCGCAGATGGCCAGCGGTGGCCTCCACGCCGGCCAACCGGTCGGATCGGCCGGATCGGCGGTCACACACTTCCGCGACGACACCGAGGACGTCGCCAATCTCGTCGACGGCATCGTCGACATCTCCGGCGGCCTCGTGTTCACCGTGATCGCCGGGTTCGTCCTCGGCACCGCCGACGCCCGAGCCGCAGCGGTCCTGATCATCCCGCTGCTGGGTGTCGGTGTCGCGACGCGGGTGCTCGACACTCGCATCAAGGAGTACCGAGCGGCCGACCGACTGGCGACCGAACACGTGACCGGACTGCTGGGCGACGTGATGGCTGCAGCTACGACCGTCAAGGTCAACGACGCCGCCGAACCGATGTTGCGACGCCTCGGAGTGCTCGTCGAACGGCGCCGCCACACGGCGGTGCGCGACCGAGTGCTCGAAGAGGGCGTGATGGCGTTCAGTCAGGGCGCAGCCGACATCGGGCTGGGTCTGGTGCTGCTGGTGAGCGCCGGAGCGATCGCGTCCGGGTCGTTCGACCTCGGCACGCTGGCGCTGTTCACCGCCTACCTCGGCTGGTTGAGCTTCCTGCCCCGCATGGTCGGTCGCGTGCTCGCTCGCCGCAAGCAGGCCGGTGTGGCGTTCGACCGCATGCGTCGGCTCGTCGCCGATCAGGAGGCGGCCAACACCGTGCGACCACGCCAGCTGCCGATCGACCCGAGCGACACACGCGTCCGACCTACCGTCGTGCGTCCCGACCGCCTGCCGCTCGACGTGTTCGAGGTCCGCGACTTCAGCGTGACGTACGGCGACACGACGGTGGTGCGCGACGTCGACCTCACGGTTCGTCGTGGCGAGTTCGTGGTGGTCACCGGTCCGGTCGGCGCTGGCAAGAGCACGTTGCTGCGCGCACTCCTCGGCCTGGCGTGGCGGGCCGATGTCGTTGGTTCGGTGCGGTGGAACGGTGTGGCGATCGATGATCGGGCAGCGTTCCTCGTGCCACCGAACGCTGCGTTCCTGTCGCAGGTGCCGCAGCTGATCTCCGACAGCGTCGGCGACAACGTCGGCCTGGGTCCGATCGATCCTGCCCAGCTCGCTACGGCATTGCAGCTGGCTGCGATCTCCGATGACATCGACGCGATGCCCGCCGGCGCCGACACGCTGATCGGGCCCAGGGGTCTGCGTCTGTCGGGCGGTCAACGCCAACGGTTGGCCACTGCACGCGCCCTCGTCCACTCGCCCGAACTCGTCGTGCTCGACGACCTGTCGAGCGCGCTCGACGTCGAAACCGAGGTGCAGTTGTGGACCAATCTCGCCGACGCCGGCATGACGGTGATCGCCGTGTCGCATCGCGCCGTCGCCTTC
>JBGTIA010000180.1:0-6407 GCA_041745835.1 Ilumatobacteraceae bacterium
CTCGGAGGCGGGCAGGTGCCAGCGATCTTCGGCAGCGACGAACCACTGCACGGTCGTCGGCTCGTCGGAACCACGCAACCGCTGCACGTCGCCCCACGGCGTGACCCAGGCACGACACGATGCCCCCATCGCGCCGACCAACGTGGCATCTCCTCCAACGTCGGCGAGGTCGAGTCCGGTGGCGCTCACTCGTCGAATTCGCCCTTGCGGCTGCGCTGCATCAACGCGGCGAGCGCATCCGGGGCGGGTCGGTGCTCGTGACAGACGGCGACGACCTGTTCGGTGATCGGCATCTCGACACCGTACCGGCGGGCGAGGTCGAGCACGCTCGGCGACGACTTCACGCCTTCGGCAACCATGTTGGTGGCCGCGAGGATCTCCTCGATCGTCCTTCCCTGGCCGAGTTGCAGGCCGACCTGATTGTTGCGGCTCTGCTTCGACGAACACGTGGCGATCAGGTCGCCCATGCCGGCGAGACCGGCGAAGGTGACCGGGTGTCCACCCATCGCCACACCGAGACGGGTCATCTCCGCGAGGCCGCGCGTGATCAACGTGGCACGGGTGTTGTCGCCGAACCCCATGCCTTCCGCCATGCCGGCAGCGATCGCGATCACGTTCTTGACGACCCCCGCCACCTCGCAGCCCACGACGTCGTCGTTGGTGTAGACGCGCAGGCTCGGCCGGCTGAAGATGCGCTGCAGTTCGTTGGCGATCGTGACGTCGTCGATCGCCACGACGCTTGCCGCAGGCTGTCCGCTGAGGATCTCCTTCGCGAGGTTCGGCCCGGTGAGCACCGCCACGGGATGACCCGGCATCGCGTCGGTGGTGACTTCGCTCATCCGCTTCAACGACGTGCGTTCGAGACCCTTCGACAGTGACACGATCGGCACCCACGGCCGGATGAAGGCGGCGGCCTCGACGGCGACGTCGCGGTAGCCGTGCGATGGCACCGCCATCACGACGACATCCGCGTGCGACACGGCGTCGGCGAGCGAATCGGTGGCGCGAAGGGCATCGGGCAACGTGAAGTTCGGGAGGTACTCCGGATTGACGCCGGCCTCGTTGATCTCCTTGGCGAGGTCGCTCCGCCGGGCCCACAGCACTGTCGGGGTGTTGACCGCGGCGAGCGCAGCGACCGTGGTCCCCCACGATCCAGCGCCGATGACCGCCACGTTGATCGTCGATGCACTCATGTCCATCCCCCGGTGTCGTTGCCGCGCTGTGCGGCGTCTGCACCACCGTCGTGTGGCGCCGGCCCACTGTACTGCGACGTCGTCGCACCGGCCGCGGCGCTCCTACAGTGACTCGGGTGCGTCTCGCCGTCCTCGTCCCGGTCAAGCGATTCACCGCGGCAAAGGGTCGCCTCACCGGCGTGCTCGGCGACGGCGACCGCGCACGGCTCGCCGAGTGGATGGCCACCGGTGTTCTCGACGTCGTGGCGGAGATTCCGACGTTCGTGGCCTGCGACGACGAGCAGGTCGCATCGTGGGCAACGCGGATGGGAGCGCAGGTCATCTGGGCCGCCGGACTCGGCCTCAACGGCGCCGTCGACGACGGTGTCGACCACATCGCATCGAGCGGTTTCGACCACGTCCTCGTCAGCCACGCCGACCTGGCCCTTCCCGGCGCCCTCCTCGATGTCGCCAGCGAGGGACGCATCACGTTGGTGCCGGACCGTCGTCACGACGGCACCAACGTGATGTCGTTCCCTGCGGCGCACCGGTTACGTGCGGCCTACGGGGGCGGATCGTTCTCCCGGCACCTCGACCAAGCGCTCGCCGTCGGGACGGTACCGGTCGAGGTGCGTTCCGATCATCGCCTGTCCCTCGACCTCGACACCCCCCGAGATCTCGCCCATCCCCTGATTCGAAAGGTGCTGCCTCGATGGCTGCCAACGAACCTGGCCAACCCAGCCCGCTGAGCTCGACGTCGCTCGCGACCCCCTCCACGACGAACCTCGCCACGCCGTCGTCGGTGCTGGCGATCGGTGCGCATCCCGACGACGTCGAGTTCGGGTGCGGTGGCCTGCTCGCCAAGTGGGCCGCCGACGGCTGTGTGGTCCACCACCTGGTGTGCACCGACGGCTCCAAGGGCACGTGGGATCCCGACGTCGACGTCGCTGCGCTGGCCACCCGACGCCAGAAGGAACAGCGTGAGGCTGCCCGACGCCTCGCCGGAGCGAACGCCGGTGAGGTGCGGTTCCTCGGGCACGTCGATGGGGAGCTCGACAGCGACCTCGTGACGCGAGGCGAAGTCGCCCGCATCATCCGCGAGTTGCGTCCACAGGTGGTGCTGGGCCACGACCCGTGGAAGCGCTACCGCCTGCATCCAGATCACCGCCATGCCGGCCTCCTCGCCTGCGAAGGCATCGTCGCGGCTCGTGATCCGCACTTCTTCCGCGAGCAGGGCATCGCTCACCATCGTCCCGAGGCGCTGCTGTTGTGGGAAGCCGACACTCCCGATCACGCCGAGGACGTCACCGGTTTCGTCGACGCCAAACTTCATGCGCTCGCCGCGCACGTGAGCCAGTTCGAATCGACGATGAAGGCCGTCGACGACGACCAGCTCGCCGCATTCGGCCAGCGGATCCGTAATCGTCTCGGCGATCTCGGACGTCCCTTCGACATGGACGCCGCCGAGGTGTTCAAGCTGATCGCCGATCTGTGACCGCTCGGTCCCCCGCGCCCGGGTCGAACGGAACCAAGGTGGTTCCGGGATGTTCCGCGAGGCCCGGGTCAGGGGAACCCTGACGCGGAACGAGGGGCCCGCAGGCCCCTCGTTCGTCAACCGTGTCGACGTGATTCAGCGCTTCTTGGCGGGAGCCTTCTTCGCTGGAGCCTTCTTCGCAGGAGCTTTCTTCGCCGGAGCCTTCTTCGCCGGAGCCTTCTTCGCTGGCGCCTTCTTCGCTGGAGCCTTCTTCGCCGGAGCCTTCTTCGCCGGAGCCTTCTTCGCCGGCGCCTTCTTGGCCGGAGCCTTCTTCGCTGGAGCCTTCTTCGCTGGCGCCTTCTTCGCTGGAGCCTTCTTCGCCGGAGCCTTCTTCGCTGGCGCCTTCTTCGCCGGAGCCTTCTTCGCCGGCGCCTTCTTCGCTGGAGCCTTCTTCGCTGGAACCTTCTTCGCGACAGCCATCAGATCACTTGCTGTTCAGGGCGGACTTCAGCGTCGAACTGGCGCTGAACTTCATTGCCGTCGAGGCCTTGATCTGCACCGGAGCGCCGGTCTGCGGGTTGCGGCCGGTCCGGGCGCTGCGCTTGGTGGTGCTGAAGGCACCGAAGCCGGGCCACGTGACCTTGTCGCCCTTCTTCGTGGCCTCGACCACGTGGTCGAAGAAGGCACCGAGCGTGCGCTCTGCGTCGGCCTTCGTCACGCCTGCGGCTTCGCTCACCGCGTCGATCAGTTCTGCTTTGGTTGCCATGGAATCCTCTTTCGGATGGGTGTTGATGCTGTTCACCCCGGCACTTGCGCCGAGACCGTTTCCGCCAGTTGATCGGCGGAACACGACCATGTGACCGAGTGTGGGTACCGGTGTTCAAGCATCGATGTCATTGCATTTGCAATGACATACACGACTGGGCCTTGCCGCTACTGGAAATCGGCGGCATCCACCACGTCGTCCGACCGCTGGACTACAAACTGGAACCGTTGGGTATGACGCACGATTCATCGAGTCCACGAGGCATCCGCCGAGGAGTGATGTGACCGACCTGCTTCCGTCCGCTGAGACACCGACCCCCACGCCGCAACCGGCGTCGAACGGGTCCGAGCAGACGAAGGAGGTGCAGCGAACCCGACTGGTGGTCGACACCTCGGTACTCATCGCCGACCCGACCTGTGTGCTCGAATTCCGCGATGCCGACGTGATCGTGCCGCTCACGGTCGTCGAAGAACTCGACGGGCTGAAGAGTCGGCCCGACGACGTCGGACGGGCGGCGCGCACGGCGCTGCGGACGCTCGAGGAACTCCGAGTCGCTCACGGGGGATCGCTGGCCAAGCCGGTCCCGACCGGCAACGGCAACGCCACGCTGCAGATCGAGATCAACAACATCCGCAAACACCTGCTCGTCGAGCACGGCCTCGATCCGAGCGTGCCGGACAACCGGATCATCGGCGCGGCGATCGGCCAGTCCGACTTCGGCCCCACCACGATGATCAGCAACGACGCTGCGCTTCGCATCAAGGCGGCCCACCTGGGTGTCGACGCCGCGGAGCACCGGCTCACGCGCGACCGTGATCAACCCACCGTCGGCTGGACCACGATCGAGGCACCACACGAAACGATCGACTGCCTCTATGCAGCCGGTGCGGTGGCGGTCGATGCCGTTGTGGCGGACACGTCGATCGAGTTCAACGAGAACGAGTTCGCCGTGCTCCGCTCGGGCTCGCAGTCGGCGCTCGTGAGGGCGGTGCACGGCGAGTTCGTGCTGCTGTCGCAGCACACGCCCGAAGCCTGGGGCCTGCGCCCTCGCAGCAAGGAGCAGCGCTTCGCGCTCGAACTGCTGCTCGACCCGGACATCGCCGTGATCGCCCTCGACGGACGCGCCGGCACCGGCAAGACCATCCTGGCCATCGCCGCCGGGCTCGACCAGGTGGTCGAGCAGGGTCGCTACGAACGGCTCGCGGTCTACCGTCCGCTCGTACCGGTCGGACGCGCCGATGTCGGGTTCCTCCCAGGTGGTCTCGACGAGAAACTCGATCCGTGGATGGCGGCGATCCACGATGCGGTCGTTGCCCTCACCGATCGGGGCAGCATCAACGACGCCCGCCAGATGGTCGACGAGTTGACGACACGAGGTCAGCTGTCGCTCGAGTCGGTCACCTTCCTGCGCGGTCGCTCGCTGCAGCAGCAGTTCGTGGTCATCGACGAGGCCCAGAACCTCGAGCCGACCACGCTGCGCACGATCCTCACGCGCGTCGGCGATGGCACCAAGGTGATCTTCACCGGCGATACCAGCCAGATCGATGCGCCGTACCTGGGCGAGTCGAACAACGCGTTGAGCGTTTTGGCGTCTGCGTTCGCCGGCCAGCCCTGCTTCGGACACATCACGCTGACCGCCTGCGAACGCAGCGACGTCGCCAGCCTGGCTGCCGAACTGCTCTGACGCCCGGCGGGGCCCACGATCCGTCGAGTTCCCGAACACGCGCCACCGTCGCCGGTGCGCGTGTCGAAACCACTGCGAAACTCTCGGCGTCCGGGGAAAATCCGGTTGCGGCATCGGCTCCGAACATTTAGTGTTAAAACGTGCGGTGAGGGAGTCGACCCCCCGACTCCCCCGCTGCTCGAGATCACGAAGGGAGCCCTCGCGTGGCCGTGGCAGAGTTGTTCGACGACGAGTACGACACACCTTGGCAGGACCTTGCAGCGTGCAGGGGTCGGACCCGCCTGTTCTTCCCACCGAAGGCGGAGCGTCCGCAAGCCCGGGCACGCAGAGAAGCCAAGGCCAACAACCTGTGCCTGGTCTGTCCCGTGCAGGAGCCGTGCCGCCTGTACGCGCGGCGCAACCACGAGTACGGATTCTGGGGCGGTGAATCCGAAGAGGATCGACACCTCGCCGGGTTCACCGTGTCGGCACCCATCGGCGTGCGCGCCCGACTGCAACAGCAGACCGGCTGAAGACGCCGATCCAGCTGGACAGCAACGGGGAGGCCCGTGCTGCAACACCCCCTGTCTAGGGTGGGAGCGTGGCCCTCCCCCACTTCGCCGTCGTCGACCTGGAGACCAGCGGGCTGAACACCCGACGGCACCGCATCCTCCAGCTCGGCATGGTCGTCGTCGATGCCGACGGGACCGTCGTCGACCAGTGGGCGTCGCTCGTCAAGCTCCGGTGGCCGTTGCAGCGAGTCGGGCCGACAAAGATCCACGGCATCACCCGTCGCACGCTGCGCGGCGCCCCCCGCCTCGACGAGGCGCTCGACGAACTCGGCCGCCGGATGCACGGTGCCGTGTTCACCGCGCACAACGCGGCGTTCGACAGCGACTTCATCGCTCGCGCCGTCCGTCGCCGACCGAGCGACGATCCGCTGCGTCTGGGTCTCGATCCACGGTTGTGCACCCTTCGCATGTCGCGCCGCCTCGACCCCGACCGTGAGCTGTCGCACCGCCTCGGAGACGTGTGCGAGCGCTACGGGGTCACGCTCGAACGTCCACACGACGCACTCGGCGACGCCGCTGCCACAGCCGCGATCCTCCCCCACCTACTGGCAGCGCACCACATCACCGACGCCGACCAACTCGAACCGTTCTACGTCCGCTGAAACGGCGTCACGGTTCGGGCGTGGCAGCGCCCGATCGATACCGGGCGAGGATCTCTCGGACGATCGGCACCGCGGGGCTCTCGCCGGCGGGCTCGACCAGCACTGCGTCGGGGCCCAACCTGATCAGGAGCCGAGTGAGCCAGCGATCGCTCGTCACG
>JBGTIA010000181.1:0-5153 GCA_041745835.1 Ilumatobacteraceae bacterium
GCAGCACGGCGGGCTCGCCACCCCCCGACCAGTGCACGTGCGGACCGGTAGGGCCCTCGATCAGCGTGGCAGACCGACCGAGCAGCCGCTCGATCATCGAGGCCAGCGCCTCGGCGGACCTCCGCAGCGCGTCGAGGTCCAGCGACGGCGATTCGATCTCGACAAGGGTGCGGAGATCGTCGAGCATCACGTCGATCGATGGTGCGAGGGTGGTGCTCACCGCACCCACCGTATTGGATCTGGCCCCACAGAGCGCATCGGATCTTGCTTGACTGGTGACGATGCCAACAACCGGCGCCGTCGACCACCGACAGGAACTCGCCGAGTTCCTGCGTGCACGCCGAGAGGCGACGCGTCCCGAACAGGTCGGACTCCCGTCGGCGCGTGGCCGGCGGACGCCGGGGCTGCGCCGCGAAGAGGTGGCGATGCTCGCCGGGGTGTCGCTCACGTGGTACACGTGGCTCGAGCAGGGGCGAAGGATCAATGCCTCCGACGACGTGCTGTTGGCCATCGGTCGAGCGCTCCGTCTCGACGAGGCCGGCCTCGAGCACCTCCTGTCGCTCACCGAACCCGGCACCGCCACCCTCGACGCTCCGTCGGAGCCGCCGAGTGCGCTGGTCCGGCTGCTCGACTCGTTGATGCCGGCACCGGCCTATGTGCTCGGGCCGCACTGGGAATTCGTCGGCTGGAACGCTGCGCAGGCCCGCCTCTACCCACGCATCGTCGAACTCGAGGCGCCGCGCCGGAACCTGCTGTGGGTGCTCTTCGCCGACCCTGCCACCCGCGAGCTGATCGTCGACTGGGACATCCACGCTCGCCAGGCACTCGCCGAGTTCCGCTCGGCGACGTCGGCGGTGCGCCATGACCCTGCGATGACAGAACTCGTCGCACTGCTGCGCGAGGAGAGCACCGAGTTCGCCCACTGGTGGGCCGAGCACGACGTGTCGGGATTCGAGACCCGCCTGCGACGATTCCGCCACCCGACCGCCGGCGAATTGACCTTCGAGTACCAGCAGCTCACCCCGGCCGAGTGGCCGTCGCTTCGCGTGGTCGCACAGCTCCCGGTGCCCGGCGACGACTCCGCCGAACGTCTCGGCGTCCGCCACCACCTCGTCTGAGAAGAACGCTCGGTCCTCTGGGGTCGGGTCCGGAAGGACTGGCGGTCCTCTGGGGTCGGGTCCGGGAGGACCGATGGTCCGAATGGGTGAGTCCAGGAGGGCTGGTGGTCCGAAGGGGTCGAGATGGGGTACAACAGGGCACGGGCGAATCGAGGACAGGAGATCCGATGACGATCGACAGCGGGGGCATCGATCAAGAGGCCGGCGTACGCGGCTATGAACTTGCAGACAGATTCCGACTCGAGGACGGCACCGTCTTCCTGTCCGGCGTCCAGGCCGTGGCGCGTGTCGCCGCCGACCAACTGCGCTTCGATCGCCGGCTCGGCTTGACGACCGCGGCCTTTGCCTCCGGCTATCAGGGCTCGCCGGTCGGCACCTTCACCGAGGAACTCCGGCGGGCCTCGAAGACGGTGCCCGACCTGCCGATCGTGATCCAGCCCGCGGTGAACGAAGAGCTGGCGGCGACCGCGGTGATGGGCAGCCAGCTGGCGATGACGCTGGACGACGCCCGCTACGACGGCGTCGTCGGCATCTGGTACGGCAAGGGCCCGGGGTTCGACCGCAGCAGCGACGCCATTCGTCACGCCGTCTTCTCCGGTACCTCGATGCACGGCGGCGTGGTCGCCGTGGTCGGCGACGATCCGGCGGCGAAGTCGTCGACGCTGCCGTCGTCGAGCGATGCGACGATGGTCGATCTGCACATGCCGATCCTGTTCCCCGGCGACGTGCAGGAGGCCCTCGACCTGAGCCGTCACGCAGTCGCGCTTTCTCGCTCGTGCGGCCTGTGGGCCGGCCTGAAGCTGGTGACGGCGGTCGCCGACGGGACGGGAACCGTCGAGGTGCACCCGGACCGCGTTCACGCGTCGTCACCGATCGTCGAAGTCGACGGCCAACCCTTCCACCCGCAGCCCAACGGCCGACTGCTCACCCCGTACACCCTCGACATGGAGCGCGAGTTCCTGGAGATCCGGTGGCCACTCGCCCGCCGTTACGGGCGCGACAACGGACTGAACCGCGTGGTCACCCGCACGGTCGACGACTGGATCGGCATCGCGGCGTGTGGGCACACGTTCCACGAGGTTCGCGAAGCGCTGCGCGTGCTCGGCCTCGCCACCGACGACGATCTCCGCGCCGCCGGCGTCCGGCTCTTCCAACTGCTGATGCCCGTGCCGCTCGATCCCCAACAGGCCCGCGAGTTCGCCGACGGCCTCGACGAGGTGCTGGTGATCGAGGAGAAGAACCCGACGCTCGAGGGACTGCTGAAGAGTTCGTTCTACGACGGCACCCATCACCCCCGCGTCGTCGGTCGGCGCGACGAGGGCGGCGACCTGCTGGTGCCGGGGCATGGGACGCTAGACGTCGACACGTTGCTCGCCCCTCTGCACGCGCGCTTGTCGGCGCGGATCGCCACACGCCTGCGCCCGCTCGACGAGCTGGTCCACCCACAGCGCACCCGCATCCCACTGACCGTCAATCGGGCGCCGTTCTACTGCTCGGGCTGCCCGCACAACCTCAGTACCCGTGCAGATCCCGGGACGCTCGTCGGAGGCGGTATCGGCTGTCACGCCATGGTGGCCATGATGGAACCCGAGCGCGTCGGCGACATCGTCGGGCTCACGTGCATGGGCGGCGAGGGCGCGCAGTGGATCGGGATGGCACCGTTCGTCGGACGCAACCATCTGGTGCAGAACCTCGGCGACGGCACGTTCTTCCATTCCGGATCGCTGGCGGTCCGCGCCGCGGTCGCGGCGGGCGTCGACATCACCTACAAGCTGCTCTACAACGGCACCGTGGCGATGACGGGCGGTCAGGATCCCGAAGGTCAGATGCCGGTTCCCGACGTCGCCGCCATGTTGCTGCTCGAGGGAGTGAAGCGTGTGATCGTGACCAGCGACGATCCGCATCGGCACCCCGCAGCCGCATTCCCGGACGGTGTCGACGTGTGGGATCGCAGCCGGTTCGACGAGGCACAGCGCGTCCTTGCCGACATCCCGGGCGTGACCGTGCACATCCACGACCAGGCGTGCGCGGCCGAGAACCGGCGTGGGCGTGCTCGCGGCACGATTGCGACGCCGGGATTCCGTGTGATGATCAACGAGCGGGTCTGCGAAGGATGCGGCGACTGCGGCGACAAGAGCAACTGCCTCTCCGTCCAGCCCGTCGACACGCCGTACGGCCGCAAGACCCGCATCGACCAGAACAGCTGCAACTTCGACTTCTCGTGCCTGCAGGGTGACTGCCCGGCATTCGCTACCGTCACCGTCGACACCGCTCCTGCAGCAGCGGACCGCCCGATGCCACCGGAGGCGCCGAGCGGCCTCGCTTCTCCGTCAGCCCCGCTCGTCGACGCCGACGACTTCACGGTCAGGCTCACGGGCATCGGCGGCACCGGGGTCGTCACCGTGAGCCAGGTGCTCGGCACGGCGGCGATGCTCGCCGGGCTGCAGGTGCGTGGACTCGACCAGACCGGTCTGTCGCAGAAGGCCGGACCGGTGGTCAGCGACCTGCGCATCACCCGCGGCGACGCAGCGGTGTCGAACCACGCGAACGTGTCGGGGGTCGACTGCTTGCTGGCCTTCGACCTGCTCGTCGGAGCGAGCGATGCGAACCTCGCTGGGGTCCGCGCCGACCGCACGGTGGTGGTCGCATCGACCGACGCGGTGCCGACCGGCCAGATGGTCACGCACCCCGACATCGCACTCCCGGTCGGATCGGTGCTCACCGAGCGTGTCGGTCAGGTCAGCCGCACGGATGACAACCGATTCCTCGACGCCGCCGGCCTGGCCGCGGGGCTCCTCGGGTCGACGACCACGGCGAACATCCTCCTGCTGGGCGCGGCCGTGCAGACCGGAGCGATCCCGGTGCCCGCCGATGCAATCGAACAGGCGATCACACTGAACGGCGTGGCGGTCGACACCAACCTGGCTGCGTTCCGATGGGGCCGGGCCTGGACGCTCGACCCCGAGTCCGTCGAGCGTGCGGCGGGAGTGGTCAGCCCCGCTGGACCGGAGTCGTTCGACGACCTCGTCGAGCGGCTTGCCGACGACCTGGCCGACTATCAGTCCGACGAGTACGCCGAACAGTTCCGGTCGGTTGTCGCCGAGGCTCGGTCGGCGGAGCAGACCAGCGGCGTCGAGTCGACGCGATACAGCGAGGCGGTGGCGCGCCACCTCCACAAGTTGATGGCGTACAAGGACGAGTACGAGGTGGCGCGTCTGCTGCTCGACGACGCTGCTCGCCGCGGCTACGAGGCGGTCGGCGGCGCTGACACGACGGTGACCTATCACCTGCATCCACCGATGCTTCGTTCGCTCGGCCTCGACCGCAAACTGAAGCTGCAACGCACCGCCGTGCCGGCCCTTCGGGCGCTGCGGGCGAGCAAGCGGGTGAGAGGCACGCTTGCCGATCCGTTCCGGTGGGCAAAGGTTCGTCGGGTCGAGCGGGCGATGATCCCCGAGTACATCGAGGCGCTGACCACGTTGAACCGCAACCTGCGCAGCGGCACGTACGACGAGTCGGTCGAGATCGCGTCGCTCCCCGATCAGGTGCGCGGGTACGAGGACATCAAGCTCCGCCGTGCCGCTGCCTACCGCGCCGAACTCGCTCGCCGCCTCCCCTGATCCCGCCCAACTGTCACACCGTGCCGGGTCAAACGTGACAGTTCCCCGACACGTGGCGACGCGATGAACGACGCAAGGAGCGACGCGATGAGCGATGCGCCCGGATGGCGGCGTTTGGCTCATAACCTCCAGCGGCCATGAGTCTCGGCACGATCGCCCTGCTGATCGCCGGGCTCGTGGCTCTCGTCGGCGGTGCAGAGTTCCTGGTGCGAGGCGCCGCTCGGCTGGCCGCCCGCACGGGGATGTCGAGCGTGGTCATCGGGCTCACCGTCGTTGCATTCGGCACGAGCGCTCCAGAGCTTGCCGTCAGCGTCGGTGACGCACTACGCGGTGGGGATGAGGCCGGTTCCATCGCGATCGGCAACGTCGTTGGCTCGAACATCGCCAACGTGCTGCTCGTACTCGGCCTGGCCGC
>JBGTIA010000182.1:0-4313 GCA_041745835.1 Ilumatobacteraceae bacterium
CCGCCGGGGAGTTGGCGCATTTCTTGGAGCTGGCGTTGGGCGGCGTACTGCTGGGCCATCAAGCTGGCCTGGATGCCGTGGAACAGGCCCTCCAGCCATCCGACCAGCTGGGCCTTGGCCACGCGAAGTTCCGACTCGCTCGGGATCTCGCCCTCGTCGAATGGCAGGGCGAGCGACGTCAACTCGTCACGGAGATCGGGCGACAACGCCCCGGACAACTCCTCGACGGAACGGTCGTAGATCTCGGCGAGGCGCTCACGCGATGCCTCGTCCATCGGCGCCGAGCGCACCTCCTCGAGCAACTGCTTCACCATCGAGCCGATCCGCATCACCTTGGCCGGCGACGTGATGGATTCCTCCTCGGGCTCTGCGACGCCATCCCCATCACCACCGCCGGCAACGTTCGCAGGCACCGCCCCGTCGGTGATCTCGTCAGGCTGCAACGGCTCGGGCGTGTCGGACATGGCTCCCTTTCTACCGACCCTGGCCCCGGGTTGCGTCACACCAACGCACCGACGAGCGGAACGTTCACCTCGGCTGACGTCAACGAGCCATGACGACACACCAGTTCGAACGGGCCCGAATCGGCAGGATCGTCGAAACTCACCGGCTCGCGCGCCACCAGCGCCACGTCGCCGAGGCGCGACCGAACCGACGGCGGCATGGCAGATCCGAACCACTGCTCGTCGAGCGTCTGCTCCTTGGTGACCACCCACGCGAGATCGCCCACTTCGTCGCGCGCAACAGCGGCCACGTCGTCGACGGCTCCCTTCGGCGTGTGCAGCCAACGGAACCGTCCCTCGCCGGACTGCAACGTGACCGCCGCCAACAGTTCCGGCGACGGCGACACGAGCCGATCGCCCACGTGCACCTGTCCATGATCCGCCGTCACGAGCAGCGCCGTGCCCGCCGGAAGCGCTTCCAGCAGATCGCCGACCAGGCGATCCGCGGCGCGAAGTTCGGCGTCGTAGAAGGGACCGAACCCGCGCTCGTGGGCGATCTTGTCGATACCGCCGTAGTAGCAGTAGACGAAGCGTTCACCGGCCTCGACCTCGGCGCATGCCTGGACGGCGATCGATGACGCCGCTCGCCACCCGACCGGATCGCAACCACGCAGGTGCGCCTCGGAGAACGCGGATCCCTGCAACTCGGCCATGCTGACCACGGGCACGGTCTGGCCGAGGAACGGGTCGAACGGTTGCACCTCACGAGGCGGGTGCGAGCGCCGCACCGCCTGGTCGCCCACACACCACCGCAGCACGTTCATCACCTCGCCGCCCACCAGGAAGCGATAACCGACCAGCCCGTGCTCGGCCGGTGTCAGTCCCGTCGTGATCGACGTCAACGCCGTCGCAGTGGTCGTCGGGGCCACCGTGTGTATCGAACCGCCGGTCATCGCTGCCACCGTCGGCATCAGGTCGACATGCTCCTGCAGCTGATCCCAACCCAACCCGTCGAGCACCAGCACCACGACGGCCCGAGCAGCGGCCACGGGCTCCGGCATCCACGCCGGGAGATCGATCGCCCAGGGGGCCGGACCCAGCAACGCAGGAATGATTCCACGAACGTTGGCGCCGCTGTAGTCCGGAATGATCGGGCCGTCCGCGGCGGCGCTCGTCGTCACGAGAGCAGTCCACCACGTTCGCGGACCTCACGACAAGCACAACACGAGAAGCTGAGCTCCCGCGACCAACTGAGTAACGTGATCGTGGTGCGCATCTCGACCCGCGGTGACTACGCCTGCCGTGCTCTGCTGTCGCTGGCGCTGCACTCCGACGAGGTGGGACCCACGTCCGTACGCGACATCGCCGACCGCACGGCGCTCCCCCAGCCCTACCTCGAGCAGATCCTGCTCGCCCTCAAGGGCGCCGGACTCGTCAAGTCCAAGCGCGGCGTCGGCGGCGGGTACATCCTGGCGAGAGATCCCGAAGAGATCCGCCTCTCCGAGATCGTGTCGGCGGTCGACGGTCCGATCACACTCGGCGACTTCGGCCAGCCCCACCAGGACGGCGCCTGCGACCACGAA
Source organism: Ilumatobacteraceae bacterium (assembly GCA_041745835.1). Lineage (GTDB taxonomy): Bacteria > Actinomycetota > Acidimicrobiia > Acidimicrobiales > Ilumatobacteraceae > Sva-07. The sequence continues at coordinate 2,027 of JBGTIA010000182.1, forward strand.
GGCCAGTGTGTCCTCCTCGGCATCTGGAACCAGGCCGGCGACCACATGCGCACCTACCTCGAAGGCTTCACCCTCGCCGGCATCGCCGCGATCGCACGCGGCGACGCTCCCTGGCCGTAATCATTTGTTCGGCCTCACCGTACGTCGGTGGAGCACGATCCAGGTCGGCCGAACTCCGGCTCGTCGCTGGCGCTTCCCTCGCCGGCGCGTCGTGGCCTGACACGTCCGGCTGTCGATGGCGCTTGCCTCGCCGGCGGCTTTAGACCACGGCGGCGTCGAGCCAGGCTCGGAGGTCGGGGGCCAGCGGGCTGGTGAACGTCACCCGTTCGCCGGTGTCCGGATGATCGAAGGCCAGTTCGGCGGCGTGTAGGAACGGACGGGTCAAACCCAGGGTCGGGCGCCGCTGGCTGTAGGTCGGGTCGCCCACCAGCGGATGATCGATCGACGACAGATGCACGCGGATCTGATGCGTCCGACCGGTTTCGAGTCGGCACTCCAGACGCGACACCAGCGCAGGGGTGCTGTAGGTCCCCACTACCCGATAATCGGTACGGGCGGGACGCCCACCTGCGACGACGGCCATCTTCAACGGGTCGCCCCGGTCGCGGCCGATCGGTGCGTCGATGATGCCGTGGGGTGCATCGGGTACACCCCACACGACGGCGTCGTACCGTCGAGTGGCGCTGTGGTCAGCGAACTGCTCGATCAGCAACTCCGCTGCGGTATCCGTCCGCGCCACCACGAGCAGCCCGGAACTCCCGGCATCGAGACGATGCACGATGCCGGGACGGATCGGATCACCGCCGACACCCTCGAGCTCCGGGTAGCGCGCCAGCAGTCCGCTGACCAACGTGCCCTCCATGTTTCCGGCGCCCGGATGCACGACGAGCCCGGCGGGCTTGTCGACCACGATGATGGCGTCGTCCTCGTAGACGACGCCGAACTCGATGGTGTCGTCGGCTGACGGCATCGGCGGCTCGGGAATCGCTCGCGGGTCCACCTCGACGGTCTGGCCCTCGACCAGTCGCACCTTGCCGGACGATGCGGGCTCGCCGTCGACACGAACGCCGCCGGCTGCGATCGTCGCCGCCGCCTCGGCCCGGCTCAGGTCACCGATCAGCGCGACGATCCGGTCGAGTCGCTCGCCCGCCAACGCCGACGGGACCGCCTCGGTGATCATCCGACACCCCCGTCTGCGGTCCGGTCGGCCCCATTGTCAGCGGTCCGGTCGAGCCGATCCGGCTCCTCGTCGCTGACCGTGTGACGCTGCGCACGTGCGCTGAGGATGCTGGTGAGGATCAGGAGCCCGGCGCCGACATTGACGGCCATGTCGGCCACGTTGAAGATCGGGAACCACTGGAAGTCGATGAAGTCGACCACGGCGCCCTGCAGTATGCCGTCGTCACCACGCAACAATCGGTCGATCAGATTCCCGGCCGCGCCGCCGATGAGGAGGCCCATCCCGATCGTGCTCATCGGACTCGCTTCGGTACGGAGTGAGACCAGCAGATACACGATCACCAGAGTCGCAACGACTGCAATCACCGGTCCGAAGCCCTGGGCCTGGCCGAAGGCCATGCCGTTGTTGAACGCCAGGTTGAAGCGGAGCGTCCAGAACAGGTCGATCTCGCGATCGGTGCCGAGCGAGGTCACCGCCCAGTGCTTGGTCAACTGGTCGACGGCGATCACCGACAGCGCGATCGCCACGGGCGCCCGCCACGCACGGACAGCGGGCATGATTCAGCGCGGGCCGATGCCGCTGATCTTCTCGGCGGCCAGCACGGTCGTCTCGGGAATGGCCTCGAGGCGTTCCCTCGAGATCGGCATCCCCGACACCTCGGAGTAGCCGTATGTGCCCTGCTCGATGCGTTCGAGCGCGGCATCGATCTCGAGGATGGTCTGGCGAGCCTGGGTCGACAGGACCCGATCGAGATCGCGCTGGACCACCATCGTGTCGCCCTCGCCGCCCTCGTCGTCGAACTGCACGTCGCCCATCTCGCCGTCCTCGATGATGCTGGTCGCCTCGTCCTCGAGTCTCGTCGCTCGCGCCAACTCCGATGCACGGCGACTGAGGAGTACGTCACGCTGCTCCTTGAGGAACTTCACATCGAAGTCCTTCGTGTAGGCGATGCCGTCCTTGGTGTGCCCGCGCGGCGCAGGGATCTCGAACCGTTCGAACTTGGCGTTCGACAGCAGCGACGGCGTCAGGCTCGTCACCCCCGGCTGCCTGGGCTTACGCGCTGCGGGAGCAGCGGGCGCCTTCGTCGCAGCACCGGCCGGCGCCGTC
>JBGTIA010000183.1:0-10211 GCA_041745835.1 Ilumatobacteraceae bacterium
GGCCTTGGTCACGCCCAGCACGCTGTCGATGCGCGTCGGGCCGATGCCCGTGCCCGTGCACGCCGCGCCCGCGACGGGGTTGGACGAGGTCACGAAGGGATAGGTGCCGTGGTCGATGTCGAGCATCGTCCCCTGCGCGCCCTCGAACAGGACACGCTGGCCGTCACGGAGCGCGCCGTCGATGATGAGCGCGGTGTCGGCGATGAAGGGGCGCAGGCGCTCGGCGTGCGCGAGCAGGTCCTCCACGATGCCCTCCGGCTGCAGCCGCGGCATGCCGTAGAGCTTCTCCAGGATCTCGTTCTTCGCCTCGAGGGCCACCTCGAGCTTGCGCAGCAGGATCTTGGGGTCGAGCAGGTCCTGCGCGCGGATGCCCACACGGGCGGCCTTGTCCTCGTAGCACGGGCCGATGCCGCGCCGGGTGGTGCCGATCGAGAACTTGCCGAGCCGCATCTCGGACGCCCCGTCGAGCATCACGTGGTACGGCATGATCAGGTGGGCATTGCCGCTGATCCGCAGCGTGTCGAGCGAGACGCCGCGCTCCTCCAGGCCCGCGATCTCGGTGCAGAGCGCCCCGGGGTCGACCACGGTGCCGTTGCCGATCACGCAGAGCGTGCCCGGGTAGAGGATGCCCGACGGCACCAGGTGCAGCTTGTAGACCTCGTCGCCGGCGACGATGGTGTGGCCGGCGTTGTTGCCGCCCTGGTACCGCGCGACGACGTCGCTGCGCTCGGCCAGGAGGTCGACGACCTTGCCCTTGCCCTCGTCGCCCCATTGGGCGCCGATGACGACGGTCGCGGGCATCAGGTGTCTCGATCCGGCATCAGTGGTCCCGGTCCAGGTTGTCGAACTTGGCGTAGCTGCCGCGGAAGGTGAGCTTCACCCGGTCGGTGGGCCCGTGCCGGTTCTTGGCCACGAGCACCTCGGCGAGGCCCTTGTCCTCGGACGTGTCGGGGTTGTAGTAGTCGTCGCGGTAGATCATCAGGACGAGGTCGGCGTCCTGCTCGATCGCGCCCGACTCGCGCAGGTCCGAGAGCATCGGCCGCTTGTCGTTGCGGGAGTCGGGCGACCTGTTGAGCTGAGACACGCAGATGATCGGCACCTCGAGGTCGCGGGCGAGCATCTTGAGCTGGCGCGAGATCGCCGAGATCTCCTGGACGCGGTTCTCGTCCTTGCGGCCGCGGTTGCCCTCCATGAGCTGGATGTAGTCGACGATGAGCAGGTCGAGCCCGTCACGGCTCTTCAGGCGGCGCAGCTTGGTGCGCATCTCGCCCACCGTGACGCCCTCGGAGTCGTCGATGTAGAGACGGGCGGCCGAGATGCGGTCGGCGGCGCGTCCGATGCGCGACCATCAGCGCGAACACCCGTCGGTGCCGTTCGCCGTTGCGCTCGTCGACCAACACGTCCCCGCCGACGCCACCGTTGCGGTGATCAGCCGTGGCGACGACGCACTGCTGCGTTTCCGGGCCAACGGCCGACATCTGCCGTCATCGGGTGACGGCTCCTACGCCGGGCACCATCCCACCGACGACGCCGATGCCATCCGATATCTGGAAGCGGCGCGCGCCGCCGGCACCCGGTTCCTACTCGTTCCGTCCACCGCTCACTGGTGGTTCGGTCACTACACCGGCTTCGCCGAATACCTCAAACGAACGGCCAGAGAGGTCGCCTCGCACGACGGACACGTCCTGTACGACATGATCGAACGACGCAAATCGTCATCGCACGAGCTCGGATCGTCACCGGCGCGTGAGACGCGACCTTCCGCACCGAACATCACTTCTGCAACACGCCCGAAAGTGCATGTCGTGTCGTGGAGTGTGTCGCACAACCCGTACGGCCGCGCCCACCTCCTCGCCGAGATGCTCTCCGACACGTACGACGTCGAACTGATCGGCACCACCTTCGACCGTTTCGGTGGCGACATCTGGCGACCGCTCGCCGACCAGAAGCTGCCGTTGCGCACGATCTCTGGTGGCACGATGGAAGAACTGATGCCACGCATGGAAGAGATGGCCGCCACACTGACCGGCGACGCCATCGTCGTCTCCAAGCCTCGGTTTCCGAGTTTCGGTCTCGCCATGCTCGCCAAGAGCCTGCAGAACCGCCCCATCATCCTCGACGTCGACGACCATGAACTCGCGTTCGTGAACGCAACCAAGTCGCTGACGCTCACGGACTTGGAGAAACTGTCCGGCAACGGCGCACTCCTCAACCCGTTCGGCGGGCCGTGGACACGGTACTGCGACCACCTGATCGAGCAAGCCGACGCCGTCACGGTCTCGAACGCTGCCCTACAGGACCGCTACGGCGGCGACGTGATCGGCCACGCCCGCGATGAGAACATCTTCGACCCGGCCCGATTCGACCGCGCCGCCGTGCGCGCCACCCTCGGATTCGACACCGACGACCGAGTCGTGCTGTTCGGTGGCACACCGCGACGCCACAAAGGGATCGGCGACATCGCAGCGGCACTGCGTCGCATTGGTGACCCGCGTCTGAAGTTGTGCCTGATCGACACGGTCGAACTCGCTGAGGTGGCCGCCGACCTGGCCGAATATTCGGACTTGATCCGCACCGTGCCCTACCAGCGGATGAGTGACCTTCCCGCACTCGTGTTGGCTGCCGACCTGGTGTGTGTCCTCCAGGACCCCACCAGCCCGGTCGCCCACTACCAGATCCCCGCCAAGATCACCGACGCGCTCGCAATGCGGACCCCGTGCCTCACGACGTACGTGCCGCCCCTCGCCGACCTTGCAGCGACGAGGGCGCTCGCGCTCGTCGACGGCCCACTCCACGAGGCCATCGAAGCAATCTTCGACGATCGCGCTGCAACCCTCGAGCGGGCCGAACTCGGCCGCTCGGTATTTCTCGAACAGCTCAGCTACGCAGCTCTCCGGCCACGTCTGTCCGCCATCATCGACGCCCAGATCGCCTCACCGCGACCCGTTCCACGTGAATACGGCCGAGCGATCGCGTTCGCTCGCAGAGTCGCATCCGGCAATGAAAAACCGTCGGCGCCGCACGAGCCTGCGACGATTCCTGCCGCGGACGCTGGAGACGGCGCAGCTGACGTGCCAGCGATGTATGACGTCGTCGTGTTCTGGAAGCAGAACGACACCGGCATCTACGCACGACGCCACGACATGCTTCTCGAGCAGTTCGCACGGTCACCTCGCATCGGTCGCATCATCCAGTTCGACCATCCGATCGGAATCAGCACCCTGGAGCGCTCACGTACAGAGCCGGCAACCAGCCAGGGCCGGCTCGTCTACGACCAGACGTTGCTACGGACCGCCGGCTTGGCAGATGACGCTGACGGCCTTGTCATGCGCCGCACCTTCGTGTACGAAAACCGCCCGGCAGGCGACCCTGACCGCCTCGCCAGCAGCTTCCCACCGAAATCCGCCCACCTCGATGTCGTCGCCCGGACCCTCGCCGACGCAGACGTCGGTACAGGCGCGCGCCCGATGGTCCTGTGGGGCTACCCGAAGAACTTCGACCTCGGACCGCTCATCGACCGCCTCGAGCCGGACCTCGTCGTCATGGACGTCGTCGACGACCACCGCACATGGCGCACAGACGCTACGCAGCGCGACGAAATCGAAGCCCACTACACCGACCTTCTCACCCGGGCGGACCTCACGCTGACGAACTGCGCCCCAATGATGGCCGACATGCAGCCACTGTCGACGAACGTCCATCTCGTCGCAAACGGCTGCCAGTGGCCGCCGCGCCCGGCAGCCGGTCCGCGCCCCGTCGAACTCGCCGACCTCGACGGACCGATCATCGGATACGTCGGAAACCTGTCAGACCGCATCGACGTTGACCTCCTCGACGCTGTCGCCGTCAGACACCCGGACTGGAATCTCGTGTTCGTTGGGTCGACGCATGCCGGACGTGACGTGTTGAAACTTGAACAACATGACAACGTCCACTTCGTCGGCCCCCGCCGAGCCGTTGAAGCCGACGACTTCGTCGACAGCTTCGACGTCGCCATCATCCCGCATCTCGACGACCCCATGACCCGCAAGATGAACCCGCTCAAGGCCTTCGTCTACTGCAGCGCCGGCGTCCCGGTCATCTCGACAGCAATCTCAGGGCTCGACGAACTCGCCGAGCTGATCAGCGTCACCGAGACCACCGACGAGTTCGTCAACGGGATCGAGTCGGCGCTCGCCGCGGGACGACAGCCACTGTCCCAAGACGCTCGAGCTGTGCTGGCACGTCATGCATGGTCAGCACGCATGGCCGATATCGAACAACTCGTCGACAACGCCTGGCGGCGCAGATGAGCGATGCTCAGACGCCACCGGAAACCGAACTCACACCGCAACGATCGCTGGCGGCCATTTCGAAGGTGCTTGCCCAGGTCTCCGAGCTGCCGCGCCCACGCACCGATGGTGGCGGTTGGCCGATGGCTGCAGACGCGCTCGCGTTCCTTCAAGCGCTCGTCGAAGAGCTCAGCCCTCGCCACATCGTCGAGTTCGGCTCTGGCCTGTCGACCGTCGCGCTCGCACGAGCCGTCGCCGGACTCGACGAACCGGGCGCAGTCACGACCATCGAGAACGACCCGGCCGCATGCCGCGCAGTGAAAGCAGCGCTCGTCAACGCCGGAGTGCCAGCCACCGTCCAGTTCGCTCCGCTCGTCGTACGACGCGTCGACGGCCGTCACCTGCCCGTCTACGACCTACGCCAACATCGCTTCGCCCGCAGCGACGCCGCAGACATCATCATCGTCGACGGTCCACCGTCGAAACTCGGTGGCCGGGAAGGGTCGTTGCGTCAGGCTCTGAGCCTTGCCACCGTCGGAACCATCGTCATCCTCGACGACGCCGACCGGACTGTCGATGCCGAAGTGTTTTCCTCGGTGATCAAAGGCCACCATGACCAGCTGCAACAGGTTGACTGCGCCGGATTCGACCGCGGGCTGGGCATGGTCATCGTCACCTCGCCCGTCGACGTGCGCTTCGACGACGACATGCCGAGCTGCGAGAACACAGCGGCGACAGCAGCAACTCCGGCGCCTGAAAGCACAGCGAGCGGATGATGCCGCACCGTGAAACGTTGCGACCGATCGTGGTCGCCGGCGCAATCGCCTCGAAGCTCCACAACGGTGGCGAGGCGTGGGTGAGGATGTCGTGGCTCGATGCTGTGCGGTCCGTCGGCCGCGACGCCTGGCTCATCGAGCAGATCGATCAGCCGTCACCCGCCCAGATCTCCTACTTCGCCGACGTGGTCGACTGGTTCGGAGTCGCTGACCGTTGCCTGCTCGTCGACGGTCACGGCACCACAGTCTCGGGTCCGGAAGGGATTGACGCGCGTGACGTCGCCGACAGCGCAGAGGCGCTGCTGAACATCTCCGGACATCTACACGGTCCGTCACTGTTCGAACGGTTAGCGCGGCGAGTCCTGGTCGACATCGACCCCGGCTATACACAAATCTGGCACGCGCAAGGCTTGAGTGGCGCCAACGTGGTCGGCCATGACGCGTACTCCACGATCGGTGAGAACATCGGAACTGACGGCTGTGTCATCCCAACGAACGGATTGACGTGGATCCCCACCCGCCAGCCGGTCAGCATCGGTGCGTGGGACACCCCGTTGGCGCCGTCGAAGGCGCCGGTCTGCTTCACGACGGTGGCGGCGTGGCGCGGGAGCTACGGCACCGTCGAGTTCGACGGCCGCCGATACGGACTGAAGGCGCACGAGTTCCGCAAGATCCTCGATCTGCCGTCACGCTGCGACGGGGCCACGTTCGAGATTGCGCTCGACATTCACCCCGGCGACGACGCCGACCGTCAGGCCCTCATGGGTGCCGGATGGGCGTTGAGCGACCCGACCTTGGCGTCGTCGACACCCGAACGGTTTCGCAGGTATGTCCAGGGGTCGTCCGCAGAGTTGTCCGTCGCCCAAGGCGTGTATGTCGACACCTGGAGCGGCTGGTTCAGTGACCGAACGGCGCGCTACCTCGCTGCCGGGCGCCCCGTCGTGGTGCAAGACACCGGCTTCACCCGCTCCATCCCTGCCGGTGACGGACTGCTCGCTTTCACTGACACCGCGAGCGCAGCTGACGCCGTTGCGGAGGTCTGCGACAACTACGCCCACCATGCTTGCGCCGCACGCCTCGTCGCGCAACGACACTTCGACCCGCAGACCATCATCACCAGACTGTTCGATGAGGTCTTGTGACACCCTCTCGCGCCGTGGCGGCGGAACGTCCGGTGGTGATCTTGACCGGCACGATCGCCGGCGTCCCACATCTGGGTGGGCTGACCTGGGTCGCACTCAATCAGACGTTCGGCCTCCTCCAGGCCGGCTACAACGCCCATCTCATCGAACCGATCTCGGCGAGTCAGTTCGTGCCGGCGGGCACCAGTTTCGCTGACAGCGCCAACGCACACTATTTCCGTGGCGTGGTCGACGCCTACGGACTAGCCGGCCGAGCGACGCTGCTGTGTACCGACACCGGCGAGACCGTCGGCGCGTCCGCCGAGGAACTGATCCAGCTCGGGTCGCGTTGCCACGCACTGTTGAACGTCGGCGGCATGCTCGATGTCGACGTCATCGTCGCGCCAATCCCGGTGCGCGCGTACATCGACCTGGACCCCGGGTTCACGCAACTGTGGGCGCTGCAGGGCGCCGACATGCGCTTCGACGGCCACACCCATTTCGTGAGCGTCGGAACGCTGCTCGGACAACCCGGGTGTGGCATCCCCACCTTGGGACGACAGTGGGTCGGCATGCTCCCGCCGGTCTCGTTGACCCATTGGCACCCACCCGAAGTCATAGGCGGCGCGGCTCCTGCAGCTTCTGGCGCGTTCACGACGGTAGCGTCATGGCGCGGGTACGGCTCTGTCTGGCACGACGGCATCCACTACGGCCAGAAAGCCCACACCGTCCGAGCCCTGTTCGACCTGCCGAACCGAACCGCCGAACGCTTCGAGCTCGCACTCGAAATCTACCCGGACGAACGCGACGACATCTCGGCGCTCGCCAGCCACCACTGGTCGGTTGTCGAACCAGCGGACGTGGCCGGAACTCCCTCCGACTTTCAGCGGTTCGTCTACGGCTCGAAGGGCGAGATGGGATTCACCAAGCTCGGCTACGTCGCTGGACGCACAGGATGGTTCAGCGACCGATCAGTGTGCTATCTCGCTGCGGGCCGGCCGGTGGTCGCCCACGATACCGGGTTCGATGATGCGCTGCCGACCGGCGACGGCCTGCTCACGTTCACCGACCTCGACTCTGCGGTCGCCGCGATTGCCGATGTCGTCGGCGACTACGAACGCCACAGCCGCGCGGCTCGCCGTCTAGCCGAAACGCACCTCGACGCCGGCGTGGTCATGGGGCAACTTCTCGAGGATCTCGGTGTGACATGACGTCCGCAGTGTCGCCGGTGAACCGAGATCATGTGGCCTTAGCGGTCCGCACCGCCACCGGTCTCGACGACGTCGACGTCTCGGAGTTGGTGCCGTACGAGTATGCGAAGAGCGCGCCGCTGTACGCCGCCACCGTGACCATTTCCGACGCTGCCGTCCCGGTCCTCGTCAAGGACGTCACGGTGTCGGCGCAGCTGGCCGGTGCCAGCCATGTCAAGCCGTCGTTCCTGCACAACCCGAGCCGCGAGCCGGCGATATACCGTGACGTCCTCGGCGACGTCGACGGACCGGCCGCCTATTTCGGCCATCACTTCGACCCGGTGACCGCCACCACACTGCTCGTCGTCGAGCATGTCGACGGTCTCGAACTCGGCGACGTGGGCGAGTTGAGCGTCTGGACTGACACAGCGCGCTGGCTCGGCGCGTTTCATGCGAGCCACAGCGCCGACGCTGTCGCCGGTGTCGATGTGATCGTGCATGACCGTGAGCTGTACAGCCGTTGGCTTGAACGAGCCATCTCGGCCGCTCAACGACTACCGGCACCTGAACTCCGACGCGTCGAGCGTGTCCTGGACGTCTATCGCACTACCGCCATCGACCGGCTGGTCGCTGCACCACCCACCTTGGTACACGGTGAGCTGTATCCGTCGAACGTGATCATCGGCGGCGCACAGCTCGACGGCACACTGCGCGAGGTCGGTATACGCATCTGCCCCGTTGACTGGGAGACCGCCGGCGTCGGGCCGGCAATGGTCGACCTCGCAGCACTAACAACCGGCGACTGGACACCGGATGCTCGTGACTCGATGGTCGACGCCTACCAGGAAACGTCCGGCGCAGTGCCCGGGGCCGACTTCGATGTGGAGCTCGCCGCCTGCCAGCTACAACTGGCCGTTCAATGGATGGGCTGGTTCGTCGGCCATGCTCCGCCGTCGTGGCATGCCAGAAGTTGGATCGATGAGGCCGAACGTGCGGCCTCGCGGATGACCTGAGCGCGCTGGACGGGTTCGCTGACCCTAGGACCGTGATTCGGTGTGCCGAAGGGGCGGTTTGGTGGCGGTGAAGGTGAGTAGATGTGCGGCTTGTGGATGGCTGGAGGGGAATCGGACGGCGGCGACCTGAGCGCCGAGGCCGGCGATACGTCCGAGCAGGTCGGCACCGAAGTCGTTGTACACGAGGTGGTCGACGGCGTGATAGTGCGGTTCCAGCAGGTGGATGTCGTCGTCGCCCCTGGTGTCTACACGTTCGACGGTCAGGTCCCGCATCGGGTGGTTCAGCGGGATGGTGAACACGTGTGTGCCGCCAGGTTTGAGGACCCTGTGTACTTCTGTGAAGCCGGCCATTGGATGACGGACGTGTTCGAACACGTCGGAGGTGACGACGAGGTCGAAGGTGCCGTCGTCGAAGGTGAGGTCCATCAGATCTTCGGAGCGCAGTCCGTCCGTATTCGTTCCGGGTGCGACGTCACTGTGGTACTCCGAGGCGACGTATCCGGGTAGGGCGCGAAGGTAACGCCGGAACGGTCCGCGTGTGCCAGGTTCGTAGACGGCGACGTCGACGAAATCGCGATGGGTTGAGAGTTCGGCGATCGTGGCGGCGTCGATGTTGCGGTACAGGTCCAAGATGGAGAGGGCTTGGGCGTGGTAGCGCAGCTGGGCTCGACAGCCGGGGCAACGGTAATGCTCGCGTACGACCGGGCGGTCTTGACCGGCGGATGGGTCGACACGGTACGGGCCGGGATCTCCGCACAGGGCGCAGTGTTCGACGTCGACAATGTGAAGATTCGGTGCGCCGTTGGACGTGATCTCCACGGGGTCATGCCACCTTCGCAACCGCAGTCCGCAGGTCACGCGCCGTTGCCGCCTCAGTCATGCCCCGAAGTTACTGCCTGGTAACGGCCGGGACGTTGCGACACGGATCTGTGAACGCCCTCCTCGATCTGTCACTGGGGCCAGGCGCACACTTCGCTCACCGGTTTCCATTCAGCACGCACTCGGGAACCGGCGAAGTGTGGGGGCGATGCTCGCATGGCCGCCGCCCATAACGCGACCACCTGCAGTGGGAATGCCCCGGCCGCTGTTTCGTCGTCGAGACGTCGATTTCTGTCGCGCCTTGCGGCGTGAGCCGCCGGCGAACAGTCGCCGTCCCTCAGGTTCCCCGTATGAGACCAGCTACTCGCTCGGCTGCGTCGCTCTGCATCGGCGGGGTCACGTGCGTGTAGATCTCGCGAGTGATCGTGGTGCTGCTGTGGTTCAGGCGCTCGCTGACGATCTTGATGTCGATGCCGGCGCTCAGCGCCAGGGTTGCCCATGTGTGCCGGAGGCCGTGGAGCGTGATCGGGGGGAGCGGGTCGTCCGGATGGTCCCGGTTGAAGTACTCGCGGTTGCGATCGAACTCACGTGAGAATCGCTCGGGGTGGTAGGGGTGGCCGTCCCACTGGCAGAACACGTACCCGTCGTCGTTGTAGCCGGGACCGAGCCGGAGCTTCTCCTCGGCCTGCTCGGATCGCAGTCGGCGCAGCATCGCGATCGTGCCGCCGTCGAGGCGGATGAGGTGGCCATGCTTCGACTTCGGAAGGTCCTTCACGATCACCCGGTGATCGATCGCCGTCACCTGTCGGGAGATCACGGCCGTGCCCAGGTCCAGATCGACGTCTGCCCACTTCACGCCGAGCGCCTCGCCACGTCGACAGCCCGCGGTCGCGAGGAAGATCCACGCCGGGAGGTACCTGCTATTGGCGACATGGTCGAGGAACGCTCGGAGCTGGTCGGCGGTCCAGACCTTTGGACGCTTGGACCTCGCTGAGCTCACCGATGGGGGAGTCGCGGCGTC
>JBGTIA010000184.1:0-8864 GCA_041745835.1 Ilumatobacteraceae bacterium
CAACCAGGAATGCCTGCCGGCCCAGGGCGCGCCCGCCGGCGACGATGCCGATGCCGACGACGACGTGGAGGACGAGGAGAGCGAACATCTGGCTCGCCAGACGATACGCACTTCGGTGGTGTACCAACGCAACATGCCGCCCGGCCGTCGACCCGACTTTGGGCCGGTTACCGGTGGGTAGCTAGTTTGCGCGTATGGGATCGATCAGCACTGTCGGGGTCATCGGGTCGGGAATCATGGGGTCGGGGCTCGCTGAAGTCGCCGCCCGGGCGGGCTTCGACGTGGTCGTCCGCTCGCGCACGCAGGCCGGCGCCGATGCCGTGCTGCATGGCATCGAGGCCGGCCTCGCCAAGCAAGTGGCACGCGAACGGCTGACGGAGGAAGAACGCCAGGCGATCCTGGGGCGCATTTCGGTGACCGACGATCTGCACGGGTTGCGTGACTGCGACCTCGTCATCGAGAGCATCGTCGAGGACATGGCCGCCAAGCGCGAGCTGTTCGAACATCTCGACCGCATCGTGAAGCCCGACGCGATCATCGCCACGAACACCTCCACCCTGGCGGTCGTCGAACTTGCGATGACGACCGAACGGCCCGACAAGGTGTGCGGCATCCACTTCTTCAACCCGGCGCCGATGATGAAGCTCGTCGAGATCATCAAGCCGCTCACCGCGTCCGACGACACGATTGCGACCGCGCTCGAGTTCGCCGGCGCGTGTGGCAAGGACGCCGTGCACGTCGAGGACCGCGCAGGCTTCATCGTCAACGCGTTGCTGTTCCCGTATCTCAACAACGCAATCCGCATGTGGGAGAACGGCACGGCATCGATGGACGACATCGACACCGCGATGATGGGCGGCTGCAACTTCCCGATGGGCCCGTTCGCACTGCTCGATCTCGTCGGCCTCGACACCTCGCTGGCGATCCTCGATGCGCTCTACGCCGAGTTCCGCGATCCGAACTTCGCTGCTGCTCCAGCACTGCGGCGCCTGGTCGCCGCCGGCCGCCTCGGCCGCAAGACCAAACAAGGTTTCCGCTCCTACTGAACTGTCATACCGTGCCGGGTCAGACGTGACACCTCGACAGCGTCGGCCTGCGAACTGTCACGTTTGACCCGGCACCGTGTGACACTTGGGGGGTGCCGATCGAGCCGACTCCGTCGCGGTTCGCGATGCCCGATCCGCTCGAGGTCGCACCTGGCGAGGATCTCGTCGCGGTCGGCGCTGACCTCGCGCCCGGCACGTTGCTCGCCGCGTACCGAGCCGGCCTGTTCCCGATGCCCGTCGACCCTCGTCGGCGCCGCAGCAAGATGGCGTGGTTCTCGCCGGATCCGCGTGGGATCATTCCCCTCGACGGCCTGCACATCAGCCGATCGCTGCGAAGGAGCATGCGACGGTTCGAGGTCCGGATGGACACGCAGTTCACCGACGTCGTCCGAGCCTGCGGTGACCCGGATCGGCCCGGTCGATGGATCACCACACCGATCGTCGACGCCTACACCGAGTTGTTCGACCTGGGGTGGGGGCACTCGGTGGAGGTGTACGAACGCGGCGAGTTGGTCGGCGGGCTCTACGGATTGCGGATCGAACGATTCTTCGCCGGCGAAGCGATGTTCCACACGACGACGGATGCCTCGAAGGCCGCGCTCGTCGGCCTCGTCGACTGGCTGAACGACACCGGTGCAGAGCTGCTCGACGTCCAATGGGTCACCGATCACCTGGCGACCCTCGGTGCCGTCGCGATCCCCCGCGCCGAGTACGTGACACGGTTGCGATCTGCGGTCTCGTGAACTCGTTGGGCACAGAGTCCGCAACGGGTTCACGAAGTCCGGAAAAACCGCACGGAGCGGGTGGTCCGCCACCACCCGCTCCGAGAGCTTCGCCGGCCGAATCCGCCATTCGGCCGGCGGGGGTTCCCGCCAGATGGGGAAACCTCGTGGGAGCGGATCTCCCAAGGGGGAGAGGAGATCCGGTCCGTTTTGCGTCCCGTGGGACGCCAATCTCTTCGGATCGAATCGCCACGAACTTGAGGACTTCTTCGGCGACCGAGCACACTCTGATCATGAGTTCGACGACCGCCGGCGCCGAGGGCGCATCCACCCGAGTTGCGCGGGTGAAGGACCGCCCGTGGATGATGCGGACCTACTCCGGCCATTCGAGTGCTGAAGCGTCGAACGAGCTGTACCGGATGAACCTCGCCAAGGGTCAGACCGGTCTCTCGATTGCGTTCGACCTGCCGACACAGACGGGCTACGACCCGGACTCGACGATGTCGCGGGGCGAGGTCGGCAAGGTCGGCGTGCCGGTTGCGCACCTCGGTCACATGCGAACGCTGCTCGAACAGATTCCGCCGGACAAGATGAACACCTCGATGACGATCAACGCCACCGCGGCGTGGCTGCTCGCGTTGTACGTCGCCAGCGCGGACGAGCACGGTGTCGACGCCTCACAGCTGCGCGGCACGACCCAGAACGACATCGTCAAGGAGTACCTGTCGCGGGGCACCTACATTTTCCCGCCGGTTCCCTCGCGTCGGTTGATCGTCGACATGGTCGCCTGGTGCGCCGAGCACGCCCCGCTGTGGAACCCGATGAACGTGTGCTCCTACCACCTCCAGGAGGCAGGAGCGACCCCCGAGCAGGAGATCGCCTATTCGATGGCCACGGCGATCGGCGTGCTCGACGCCGTCCGCGACTCCGGTCAGGTGTCGCCCGAGCAGTTCACCCAGGTGTTCGGCTCGATCTCGTTCTTCGTCAACGCCGGCATCCGTTTCGTCGAGGAGGTCTGCAAGCTCCGCGCCATGACCGACATGTGGGAGGAGATCGGACGCGACCGCTACGGCGTCACCGATGACAAGGCGCTGCGGTTCCGTTACGGCGTGCAGGTGAACTCGCTCGGGCTCACGGAGGCGCAACCCGAGAACAATGTCCAGCGCATCGTGCTGGAGATGCTCGCCGTCACGCTGTCGAAGCGGGCCAGGGCCCGTTCGGTGCAGCTCCCGGCGTGGAACGAGGCGCTCGGACTGCCCCGCCCCTGGGACCAGCAGTGGTCGTTGCGGATGCAGCAGGTGCTGGCGTTCGAAACCGACCTGCTGGAGTACGGCGACATCTTCGACGGTTCGACCGTGATCGAGGGTCGCACCGCCGAGTTGCGCTCGGCTGCGCAGGCGGAACTCGACGACGTGCTCGAGATGGGTGGGGCGTTCGAGGCGGTCGAAACGCTCAAGTCGAGGTTGGTGACGTCGATGGCTGCGCGCACACGACGGATCGAATCCGGCGAGCAGATCGTGGTGGGTGTCAACGAGTTCGTCGAGGCCGCTGACTCGCCGCTGGGCGGAGAGGGCGCCATCTTGAAGGTCGACCCTGCGATCGAACGCCGGCTGGTGGCCGACATGGCGGAGTGGCGCGCTGCTCGCGACGAGGCCGCTGTCGATGCCGCCCTCACCGACCTTCGTCAGGCAGCCGCGTCGAGCGACAACGTGATGCCGGCATCGATTGCGCTCGCCAAGGCGGGCGGCACCACCGGCGAGTGGGGCGACGTGATGCGTTCGGTCTTCGGCGAGTACCGCGCACCGACGGGTGTGAGCGGCGCCACGGGATCGGCGCAGGGGCTCGGCGAGGTCGTCGAGTTCGTGAAGGCGATGTCGGGCGGACCCCCGAAATTCCTCGTGGCCAAGCCCGGGCTCGACGGCCACTCCAACGGCGCGGAGCAGATCGCGGTTGCGGCCCGCGACTCCGGGATGGAGGTCGTCTACTCCGGCATTCGTTCCACCCCCGAGCAGATCGCCGCCTCGGCGCGCGACGAGGACCCTGACGTCATCGGGTTGTCGATCCTGTCGGGCTCGCACCTCGATCTGGTACCCGACGTGCTCGGCCACCTGAAGGCAATGGGCGTCGACGCGCCGGTCGTCGTCGGCGGCATCATCCCCGAGGACGATCGCCCGCGCCTCGCCGCAATGGGCATCGCTGCGGTGTACACCCCGAAGGACTTCCAACTCGCGAAGATCATGCGCGACGTCGCCGACCTCGCCGTCGCCCACCGCGCCACCTGATCGTCTCCTTCGCTTCAGCGTCAGCGACAACGTTCGATTCGTCGCCATGAGCTGACGCTGAACACCGTGCGGACCGCCGCCCGCTTCAGCGTCAGCAACAACGAGGGATTCCGACGTATGTGCTGACGTTCAAGCCGAACACCGCAGGCGCTCACCGATACGCCTTCAGGGCCGCGGCAGTGGTGGCGACGACGTCGGCCGGCGCGTCAGCGACGTGTTCATAGGAGAACTGGTACGGCTGCAACCCGTCAGCGAGCAGCGCGTTCATTCGGTCGGCATCGCGACGCAGTTGCGCCTTCGACCGATGCGACCGGTTGCCGAGCACCTCGACGACGACGGGCGTGCGTGCGAACCGGAAGTCGACACGCACCAGCCGGTCGCCCGCTCGGGTGAGTACCTGCTGCGTGAGGGGCGTCGGCAGTCCGGCAGCGGTGATCAGCCGGAGGTATTCCCGCTCGAGCCAACTGTATCCGCCGATGCACGAGCGACTCGTTGAACCGTCCGTCGCGGAGCCCCGAGTCGAACGCCACCGTGAGTCGCTCGCAACTCTCGGTGCGAGCGAGATCGATGAGGGTCCGGGCGCCGCTGAGCACAGCAACGCCATCGACCACCGCACGGTCAATACGTTCGAGCATGGCGGTGGTGTGGATGCGGTGCCCGACCCGCTTGACATCGCGGCCACGCAGGATCGTGACGTCGAACGGTGGCCTCAGGCGGAAGCCGTCGAACCCGTGGAGGGCCGCAGCAGTCGGACCGCTCGCCCACACCTCGCCACCGATGTCGAGCATCAGCGCGAGCAGCTCGGCGCGGTCATCGGTGGGAGCACCGGGGAGTCGGAACGTGTCCGTGCCGACCTGGAGGAGGGAACCGCTCGAGACCCGGCTCCGAAGCTGTGCGTTGGACACGCCAACGCCGTTCGCCTGCCGCCGTGACAGCAGGCCCAGCTGACCAGTCGCGACCGCCGTGATGCGGCGATAGGTGTTGGTCATGCGACCATCTTGAACGTGGGGTGCTGCGCAGTTGGAGGGCGGGCAACGCCCCGACTCAGCGTCGGCGCCAACGCTGAGATCGACGGTATTCGCTGACGCTGAACACCAGTGATGGGGCGGTCGGGCGTCTCGGTCAGCGTCGACGCACTATTCGAGGATCTGCGCTGACGCTGAGCGACGGAATCTCAGACGGTGGCGGATTGGCGCTGTTCGCGCTCGATCCACGAGTCGAGCGCGTCGCTCGACTCGAAGCTCGTGATCAGCGCGAAGCGCGGTGTGTCACCGTTGTGGACCACGACGTGCCAGAGGCGTTGGGTGTCGACGACGAAGCGTGCACCCTTGTGCAGCGGCACCCGCTGCTCGGTCGCCGGGTCGGGCAGACCGTCGGGTCCGTTGTCCATCAGCAGCATGTAGCTGTCGGGGTTGTCGGTGAGCTCGATCCACGACCGCACCACCCACCCCTCGTCGTCGGGGTTGAACCGGTTGTTGTCGTCGCGGTGGATCGACCGCATGGCCGTCTCGCGGTCCTGCGGCTCGAGTTTGATGATGCGCACCCGTCCGAAGTTCGCGCCGACCTCGTCGACGTAGTTGCGGATCGTCGGTGCGATCTCGGCGTTCGACGTCCAGAGAGCGTCCTTGTCGGTCTTGCCCTTGTCCCAGAAACCGCGACAGTCGAGTTCGCCGTCGGCCGACGCCAGCGGAGCGAAGTTGGTGTCGCCACCGGACTTCCAATCGAGGTACTCGAGGTCGACGAACTCCGACTCGGGGATCTCGAAGGGCAGGTCACGCAGCGAGATGAATCCGGTATCGGCGAGGGCATCGAGGCGTCGATGCGGGGTGTCGAGCGGGATCGCCACGCTCCAGTGATCGGGGGTCGGCCAGAAGCTCATGCGGCCAGTGTACGAAGCGGGTCGGGATCGACCAGGGCACTGTGACCTCTGACAGGCCCGAGGCCCGACGCCCGACGGGCCTGACACGCTCAGGGTTCGGTGGTGTCGGACGTCCGGCTGTCGTCGATAACGAGGAGTCCCTCGGGGATCTCGAGCGATTGGCCCGCTTCGATGTCGTCGGCACTCGAGAGGCCATTGCGTTCGACGATCGCTGCGACCGTGACGCTGAACCGCTCGGCGATTCGGAACAGGGTGTCACCCGACTGCACGACGTACAGGAGATCGGCCGGTGCGACCGTGGTGGTCGTGGTGGTCGTGCTCGGCATGGTCGTCTGGATCGGCGGCAGCCGTTCCTGCGAGGCCGGATCGGTGGTTCCGCACGCGGCGCCGACGACTGCGAGCACCGCAACGATGGCTGCGGCAGTCGTACGGTCGGGGCGCTTCATGGCGGGGAATGCTACGCGCACCAGGCGAGATGGCGGTGGAGTGGGTCTCACGACGTACTGTCGGATGCCGTGACGAACACCCCCGCTCCCATACTGGCCGAGCGCACGTTCGGTGACCCGTCGACCGAGTTCGACTACCCCGGCGCCGAGCACCCCGCCCGCGAATACCACCTGAACGCGAACGGACTGCAGATCGCCGTCCACGAGTGGGGGCACGCCGAGGCGCCCCCGATGCTCCTCGTCCACGGCGGTTTCGACTTCGCACGTACCTACGACGTCTTCGCGCCGAAGCTCGCTGCCGGCGGCTGGCGTGTCGTCAGCTGGGACCAGCGCGGCCACGGCGACAGCGAGCACCCGGAGCTGTATTCGTGGGACGCCGACATGCGAGACGCCCTGACCGTGTTCGATCAGGTCAGTCCCGGCCGCCCCCTTCCGGTCATCGGCCACTCCAAGGGCGGCGCGCTGATGACGCAGCTCGCGGACGCCCAGCCCTTCCGCTTCACCCACCTGATCAACATGGACGGCATCCCGTACAACCGGCGAATCCCCGACGTCGCCGAACACGAACGCACCAAGATGGTCTCCGCAGAGATCGCCGGGTGGCTCGATCACCGCCGCTCGACGGCGACGGCACAACGCAAGCCCGGCACCATCGAGGAACTCGCCGCGCGGCGGGGCCGCATGAATCCTCGACTCGACCCCGACTGGCTCAAGCGCCTCGTCACCACCGGTGGCTTCGAGTCCGGCGACGGATGGCGTTGGAAGATCGACCCGTCGATGCGCTTCGGCGGGTTCGGCCCGTGGCGACCCGAGTGGACGCTGATGCGGCTTCCCGGACTGCCCATGCCGTTTCTCGGCATTCTCGGTCGCGAGTTGGAGGAGATGGGCTGGGGCACGCCCCCCGAGAAGGTGCTGCCGTACATGCCGCTGGACGGTCGCTGCGAGATCCTCGAGGACGTCGGGCACTTCGTCCACATCGAGCGGCCCGACTTCGTGGCGCAGATCGTCCTCGACTTCGTCGGCAGTCCCGACGCCGTCGCAACCGGGGCGCTCGCATGAGCCTCGCCACCGTCACGATGCTGCGCCACGGCAAGGTCGAGCTGGCACTCCATCGCCTCCGCGATTCCACCGTTGCAGGCGGTCGTCCGTTGCTGATCCTGCACGGCCTCGGGGAGGCTGCACCGAGAAGCGTCCCCCGATGGACCGACGGCTGGCCGGGTGCAGTGGCTGCGCTCGACTTCACGGGACATGGCGCCTCCACCATCCCGCGCGGAGGCGGCTACACCGCAGAGCTGCTGCTCGGCGACGCCGACGCGGCCCTCGACTCGTTGACCGAAGGTGACCCCACCCGGTCGATCACCGTCGTCGGGCGCGGGCTCGGCGCCTACATCGCACTCCAGATCGCTGGGGCCCGAGCGGCCCAGGTGCACGGTGCGATCCTGGTCGACGGTCCCGGTCTTGCTGGAGGCCCGACCGGCCCGACGTCGCAGAGCTTCTTCTCGCTGCCGCCGAGCGACCACGCCCCCGATCCCTACGCCCTCGTCGAATTGGGGCGCGACCTTCGTCCTCCCGACTACGCCGCACTGTTCGTGCGACTGGCCCTCGCCGGTTCGAGCCTGGACGAGCCGATCGCCGTGTCGAGTGTCTTCCGGCCCGAGTGGCTCGACGCCGTGTCCCGCGAGCACGGTGTGATGCAGGCCACGTTGGCCGAGGCTCTTGCGGCCTACGCAGGCTGAATCCGTACGCGGCGACTAACCTCGGCAACGTGTCGACCACAACGTTCGCGCTGATCGTGCTCGGCGGGTTCGTGATCATGGAGCCGCTCACAGCAGCAACGCATCGGTGGGTGATGCACGGCATCGGCGAGTGGTTCCACCGCAGTCACCACCGCGCCGGACGAACCAGGGGGTGGGAGCGCAACGACTGGTTCCCCGTCGCCTTCGCTTCGATCGTGATGTTCGGGTTCTGGCTCGGGTTCAACACCGAACTGACGGTGCTCGTCCCACTCGGAATCGGGATCACCCTGTACGGCGCCGCGTATGCGCTCGTGCACGACGGCTACATCCATCGACGACTCGGCGTGTTCGGAACACATCGATTCGCGGCGCTCGATCGTCTCGCCGACGCGCACCGGATCCACCACCTGTACAACGCTGCGCCCTACGGGATGCTGGTTCCCGTCGTGCCGACCGCACTTCGAGCGCGCGCGTCGTCGACCGACCGCGATCCGTTCGTCTCGGCGTCGAAGGCCACGACTGCGGCCGGCTGAAGCCAGCGCCCGGGTTTGCCTGATGGGTTCGCCTGGCGGATTGCCTGGTGGATTGTCAGACGGTCACTGCTAGATTCGGATCGCTCTCAACGAGACAAGGCCATTGCCTTCAGGCCCCCATCGTCTAGTGGCCTAGGACACCACCCTTTCAAGGTGGCGGCACGGGTTCGAATCCCGTTGGGGGTGCGGCGCGAGAGCGTCATACATATCTGGTCCCGTG
>JBGTIA010000185.1:0-1556 GCA_041745835.1 Ilumatobacteraceae bacterium
GGCCAGTCGATGTTCGACGGAACCGAGGGAAGCTTCGCGGGCAGTTCGTGCGCCAGCCGCCCACCCGCCTCGCGCAGCGCGTCGACAGCATTTTCGTAGGTGGTGGACATGTGAACCTCCTGGGTCCGAAGCGGGTGAACAGGCTCGGACTTCCCCGTTCACCGCGATGCGAAACCGTCGTGGCACGATGGCGCAGTGAGATTGCGCGAACGAAACTCGGGACGGAGCCGACCGATGGACTGCGACCCGATCGAATACCGGGCGGACATCGTGAACGGTCGATCGTGATCGGGGCCGTTCGGCTGCGCCAGATCGCAGACCGGATGCGTCATCGGCTGTCGTTCGTGCCGACGCTCTACGTGCTCGGCTCGACGGTGCTCGTCCAGATGATGCTCTGGATCGACCGACAGTTGGGCGACCGAACTCTCCCCGAGTGGTTCAAGACCAGCGTCGACGGCGCCCGCTCGGTGTTCACGGCCATCGCTGGCGGCCTGATCACCTCGACGACACTGCTGTTGTCGATGATGCTGATCGCCGTTCAGCTGGCGAGTTCTCAGTTCTCGCCGCGGACACTGCGCAACTGGCTCGGCGATCGAACCGTGCAGCACGCGGTCGGTTTCGTGCTCGGCACAACCGTGTTCTGCCTGCTTGCCTTGCGAACGACTCGAGGCCTCGGCGAGGACGTCGAACCGGTGGTCCCCAACCTGACGGTGATCGCCGCAGTGGTGTTCGGTGTGCTGTCGCTCGTGGCCGTGGTGCGAACGGTCGACCACATCACGCGCAGCCTGCAGGTCGGCTCGGTGGTCGAGCGGATCGCCGGCAGCACCATCAAGATCGTCGATGGACTCTTCGGGTGTGAGGCCGAACGCTTCGACGTCGGCACGCCATCGGGAGCGGTTCGCCCCGACGGATCGATGGCTCTCCCGATCGGCGCGTTCGCCGTCGAGACGCCGTCGGCTGGTTGGGTGCAGCAGATCGACGACGATCAGGTGCTTGCGTGCATGCCCGAGCACGCCACCGGCTACGTCACCGCACCCGTCGGGAGCTTCGTCGCCGAGTGCAGTCCCATCTTGTGGATCGCTCCGGCGCCTGCCGATCCGGACACCATAGAGCGGTCGCTGATGGCGTCGATCGCTGTCGGTGACAGTCGAACGATGCAGCAGGACGTCGAGTTCGGCATCATCCAGCTCACCGACATCGCCGTGCGTGCGTTGTCACCCGGTGTCAACGACCCGACCACGGCCAGCGACGTCATCGTCCACCTCGGCAACGTCATGACGGCGCTGTGGACCCACCCGCCGCTGCCGACCACGACGCGTGTGGGTAACCGGACACTCGTGCAGTATCGACCGACGCACGCGGCCCTGCTCGACCGGGCGTTCTCACCGATCATCCACTACGGCGACTCGGACCGTCAGGTGGTCGACACGCTGCGCAGCGTCGTCGGCAACCTGCGATCCGAGGTGCAACGTCGGGAACTCCCCGGACCGGTCGAGCCCCTCGACGAGCTGATCCGTTCACTCAACTGACATTCCCCCTCCCCGAAAAATGCGCAC
>JBGTIA010000186.1:0-1795 GCA_041745835.1 Ilumatobacteraceae bacterium
CGATCCGTTGTGCCTTCTCCGCCCGCCGCATGCCGGCACGCTACCGATCGTTGCGCTCGGAGAGCAGGACGTCGAGCAGGGCCCGGTGCGTCGCAGCGACCGGTGTGCGGCGCGCCGTGTGGTCGAGCACGACGAGGTCACGACCGAGTGCGTCGACCACCACTCCCCCGGCCTCTCGCACCACGAGCGCCGCACCGAGGTAGTCCCACGCTCCGTGTGCGTCAGGGCTCATGTCGACGAATCCATCGAACGAACCGCTCGCCACGGCGCAGATGTCGAGCGCAGACGCACCCATCGCACGGAATTGCCGCCATCCGTACCGATGGTCCGGCAGTCCGCTGATCGCGATGACGGCGTCGTCGAGCGGAGGCTCCCGTTGAATCGAGATCGGGTGTGCGTCGAGCGTCGCTCCGCCTCCGGCGGTTGCGGTGTACCGCGCTCCGGTTGCAAGGTTCGCGACGACGGCCACCGTCGCGTCACCGTCGACGACCGCACACAGCGAGGTCGCACACCACGGCAGGCCGAGACTCGCATTGGTCGAGCCGTCGAGCGGGTCGACCACGACGGTCCCGAGTAAGGACGGTCCACCGTCAGGGTGCTGGAGTCCAGTCTCCTCCGACAGCACCGACCAGCCAGCGGCGAGCAGAGGAGCGACGCACACCACGTCGACATCGAGATCGACGAGGTACTGCCCGGGCCTGCGGCCGGACTCACCCCAGTCCGTGGTCGATCGCACCACCGCAGCGGTTGCGTCGCAGATCGAGTCGAACAGCGTCAGCACGGCGGCGAAGTCGTTGGGTGCGGCCATCACCAGGGACGGTAGTGTCCGAACTGCATGGCAGTGATCGACGTAGCAGGGTTTGTCGCCGACGTGAAGAGTCAGGCGATCGATCACGGATTCCACGTCCACGACGAGCGCCACTTCGTGGAGACGTATTCACTGCGCCAACTCTGGGAAGTCGACCTGCACCCCGAGGAGGCGTGCGCCGGCCCGATCGACCTGCACATGTCGCTCGACGTCGACCCTCGAGCGATGCTCGGGTTCGAGGACGAGGTGATGAAGCTCGACGAGATCGACGATCCGCCACCCACGGGCTTCGCGTTCCCGTTGATCTTCACGTGGACGTTGCCACCGCTGCCCGAGCCTCCCGACCTCCTGGTGCTGGCAACCGACCTCGCAGGCATCGGAGGCATCGATCTGCCCGTCGAGGTATCGGCCATCGACTCGTTCCCCAGCGTCACCGACGCTCCCGAACGGAGCCTGTCCATCGTGGCGAAGATGTCCGTCGATCTGGCCGACGTGTACATGAACGTCGACGACTCGATCGAAGCCGCGCTCGACCGCTGCAAACATGTCAGTCTGTACCTGCTCGAACGAGCTCCGACATGGCTCGACGAGTTCTGAACACCGAGCGTTGAACACCAGCATCCACGCCTCGACACCGGGAGCATCATGCGAGTCCATGAACTGATCGACATCCTCAGCGACCAGCCCGCCGACGCCGAGGTCGAGCTCGCGGTGATCGCCCCGGTCGAGGAGGGCTCGGACGACATCACGGTCGACCGCTACTTCGTCGACGGCGTGCTCCCGTGGGAGGACGACGAAGACGACGAGGACTCCGACGGCGAACTGACCATCTGGCTCGTCGGCGGCGAGGAAGCCGACGTCAACGCCTTCCTCGACGCCATCGAACAACCCGAGGTCTGACCCCGCAGTGCTCCGGGCAGTGCTCCGGCCGGGCGCGTGCCCGGCCGGAGCGCCGCAGGTTCGTCACCCGGCGACGAACATCTCCGT
>JBGTIA010000187.1:0-2674 GCA_041745835.1 Ilumatobacteraceae bacterium
CCGGGCCGTCGGCCGGGCGTGGCGGCTCGCACTGCCGGTGGGCGTGCTGAGCCTGTGCGGTTCGATCGGATGGGCGGTCGCCGTGACGCTCACCAACGCGGCCAAGGTGCGCACGCTCGGTCAGGTGGAGATCGTGATCGCGTTCGCCATCTCGAGCTGGGTGCTCCACGAACGCCACACACGCGCCGAGTACGTTGCGAGCGCTCTCGTGCTCGTCGGGGTCGTGGGCGTCGTCGCGTTCGGCTGACGATTGCGAATCGGCGGCCCGGCGGATCGGTAAGGTCACTCGCATGCGTGGACTGCTGGTTCCCGACATCGAAGAGGACTTCACCGCCGATCCGGTCGAGCTCTTCTTCGACCTGGCGTTCGTCTTCGCGTTCTCGCAGATCGTCGGTCTGCTGCTCGCGGAACCCACCTGGGCGACGGTGCGAGACGCCACGCTGATCTTCCTCATGCTGTGGCTTCCCTGGTCGCAGTTCACGTGGTCTGCGAACGCAGTCGCCGGCAACTCGCGTCCGGTCCGACTGCTGTTCCTGACCGCCACCGCCGCCAGTGTGCCGATGGCGGCATCGATCTCGACGGCGTTCGAGCAAGGTGGTGGACTCTTCGCGATCCCACTCGCCATCATCTTCCTCGCAGCGCTGGCGATGCTCGTGCTCGGCGCCGGCATCGACAACGCGGTCCGTCGATCGGCACTGGCGTACGCAGCACCCAACATCTTGGCGATGGCGGTGATCGTCGCGGGAGGGTTCCTCGACGGTGATGCCCGACGGCTCGCCTGGACGATCGGCATCGGGATCTTCGTGATCGCCACGATCCGGGCAGGGAGCGGCGAGTGGATCATCCGTGCCGGCCATTTCGCCGAACGTCACGGGCTGATCATCATCGTCGCGCTCGGGGAGGTGATCGTCGCACTCGGTAACTCCGTCGCAGCGCCGCTGCAGGACGGCGGCGTGCCTGCAGAGTCCGTCATCGCGCTCGCTGCCGCTGGCGCCTTTGCCGGGCTCTTGTGGTGGGCCTACTTCGATCGGGTGCAACCTGCCTTCGAACATCGCGCCGAGCAGACCCCGGCGTCGGACCGCGGGCGACTCGCACGCGACGTTTACACGTATTCGCACGCACCGATCGTGGCCGGAATCATCCTCGCTGCGGTCGCCATGGAGGAGATGGCACTGCACCCGAGCGACCCTCTGCCCGCTGCGTACCGGGCGATGGGGGCAGCGGGACTCCTGCTCTACTTCGGCGGCGTCGGCATCGGGGTGTACCGATCCTTCGGCCTGTTCGCTCGTGAACGACTCGTCGCGGTCGCCGTCATCGGGCTCCTCATGCTGGTCGCCGACGATCTCGACGGCGTCGTGCTGCTCATCGCCGTCGACCTCATCCTGGTCGTGACGCTGGTGCTCGAGCACCTTCGCATCGAGGGTCCGCGCTCGACGGTGCGGAGCTCAGTCGACGACGCTCGGATCGGCGACGACGTCGCGCACTAGCCACTGGAAGACTCGCCATCCGGTCGACGCAGGTGCGAGCGTGTCGGCGGCGACAGCGGCGGCCTCGTCGGAGATCGCCACGCCGTTCGGTGCCTTCACGTGCACCTCGGCGACGCGTTCGCTCATCACGAACCAGCCGACCGCCTCCTCGACCGAACCGCCGACGGTGAGCGATCCGTGGTTGCGCAGGATGCAGAACTTCTTGTCGCCGAGTGCCGCAGCGATCCGCTTGCCACCGTCGTACGACAGAACCTCGACTTCCTCGTCGTCGAACAGCGCCTGGTCGAACACGAACGCACACGACTCCTGGCTCAGTGCTCGGAACGGCTGCACGTTGGCGGCCCACGGTGTGCCGAAGCCGGTGTGGGTGTGCGCAGCGCTCACGACGTCCGGTCGGGCGGCGAGCAGCGGGGCGTGGATGTTGTAGCCGGCGGTGTTCACCGCCCCGGTCGGATTGCCGTCGGTGTCGGTGACCGCTCCGTCGGGGCCGACCAGCACGAGTCGATCGACGGTCGCCGCTCGGAACGGGATGCCCCAGCCGAGCAGCCAGAAGTGGTCGGTGAGGATCGGGTCACGGGCCGAGATGTGACCGTCACCGAGTTGCCCCCAGCGCATCGAGGCGAAGATCCGATAACCGAGCGCGCACATCCGTTTGCGGTGCGCACGTTCAGCCTGCGGCGTACGGACCGCGTCGAACGGCTCGACGCCGGGAAACGTCGGATACGGCGACTCGGTCGATTCCGAACTCATCCCCGCAGCGTAAACCCACCGAGCCTCACCCCCCGTTTGCGTCGGATTTCCGGTGGGACGGGTCACCCGAATCCGCACGCAAACGGGGATGGGATGGCGTTGGGGGGCGCAAGGGTGTCAGACGGGGAAGCCGCGGCGGGGAACCACGATGACGGCGCCGTCGGTCGGGTCGACGTCCACGGTGACGCACACGTGGAAGACCTCGCCGAGCCGTTCGGCGGTCAGCACGTCGACGGCCGACCCGCTCGCCACGGCCTCTCCGTCGTCGAGCAGCACCAGTCGGTCGGTGTAGGTGCCTGCGAGCGTGAGGTCGTGCATCGCCGACAGCACCGTCAGACCGCTCTGTTCACGCAGTTCGGTCACCAGCTCGAGCGCCTGCTGCTGGTGGCCGATGTCGAGCGCCGAGGTCGGCTCGTCGAGCAGCAGCACCGGCGCCT
>JBGTIA010000188.1:0-1706 GCA_041745835.1 Ilumatobacteraceae bacterium
GCCGCGCGCACGGGCACCGTCGGGGTCGCACAGAGCGAGGCGATGGGGCGCGTCGCCGCCAATCCTCGGATCGAACCCGCCGTGCTCACCCGCGACGCCGGCATGCTGCTCGACGACGCGATCAACCTGCCGTTCGTCGAGTTCGAACGCAATCTCCGGACCTGGGAAGCCCTCGGCGACCCGATCGGCGACGACGCCCGCACTGAACGCGCCCGTCAGCGACGCGAGTTCAACGTGCTGCCACGCCCGGACGGCGGCTGGAACCTCGCGGGGTTCCTGCCGGAACCATCGGGCGTCGAATTCGCCGAGATCGTCGCCTGGTACGTCGACGCCGAGTGGCGCCTCGACTGGGCCGACGCCCGCAACCGCCTCGGCGATATGGCGACGCCTGCCGACCTCGCACGCACCGAAGCTCACCGCCGAGCCGACGCGCTGCTCGCGATGGCCCGGGCCTCCGTCAGCCGAGACCCCGACACCGCTCGACCTCCCGCGACCTCGGTGACCGTCGACATATTGCTCGACCACCACACCATGGAGGCCCACGCCGCCAGCGCCACACCCGACCCGCGACGATTCCGCAACGTCGTCTGTCGCACCAAGTCCGGACGACGTCTCCACCCCGACGACGCCGTCAACGCCGCCCTGATCGGCCACATCCGACGCGTCGTCTACGACCAGAGCGGCACCATCATCGAACTCGGACGGCGATCGCGCCTCTTCCGAGGATCGTCACGCGACGCCGTCATGCTGCTCCTCACCACCTGCGTCTGGATCGGTTGCGACCGACCGGTCGCCTGGTGCGATGCCGACCACTCACTGAGCTGGAAGGCCCACGGCAGCACCGTCCCCCGCAATGGTCAACCCCTCTGCACCGGGCACCAGAACCTGAAGGAAACCGGCTACCAGGTCTTCCGCGACGACCACGGCCACTGGCACATCGTCGACCCGCACGGAAACGAACTCGCCTGACCGGCCCGTCAGATCGAGCCGGCACGCCACTCGGCGACGAGGAACCCGCCGAGACCGGCAGGGTCGAGCAAGGCCTCCGCTTCACTGACGCGGCTGCGCATCTTCATCGCCTCGAGCCCGGGGCGAGCGGCTTGTTCTTCCCAGATGCGCTTGCCCTCCTCGACCAGTTCGTCGATGCCCCACCGCTGCAGGAACTGCGCCTGTGCTCGCACGGTGTCGGACTCGGGAAGCTGGTCCATCGGGACGTCGATCGTGATGTCCTGCATGCCCGGCGTCGCCAGGTAGTGCTCGCCACGTTCGTTGCCCCGGTACGTCCGCAGCCAGTCACGCCAGGGCCTCCCGGCAAGCATCGCGGTGATCGGCGTGCCATAGTCGAACACGACGACCGAGCCGGTCCTGACGAGCTGCCGGGCATCATCGACGAACGCGGCCGCACGATCGACCAGCGGCGCTCGGGCACCGAACGGTGCTGCCGATTGCAGGAACGGAGGAAGCGGGTCGATGGGCTCCGACAGCCGTTCGACGAATCGGCCGTCCGGATCGATGTCGACGAACGCCTCGCGCCATCCGTCGTCGAACACGGCCAGCCCGAAAGGCAGGTTGTCGAGCAACTCGTTGGCGATCACGACACCGTCGAATGGGGCGTCGGGCATCGACGTTCGTGACTCGACGCCGTCGGGGTGCCGCTCACGCTGCGGTGCGGAGCGCTCGACGGCGACGAAGCGCAACGCGCCGGC
>JBGTIA010000189.1:0-2276 GCA_041745835.1 Ilumatobacteraceae bacterium
CCGTTCGCCATCACGGGCCCGTGGGCCGTGGGTGAGTTCAGCGACATCAACTTCGTCGTCGAGCCGGTTCCGCCCGTCGAGGGCGGCACCCCGAACGTATTCGTGGGTGTGCAGGGCTTCATGGTCTCGTCGTTCTCCGAGAACGTCGACCTCGCAAAGACCTTCCTGCTCGACTACCTCAACACCGAGGAGTTGCAGTTGGCGCTCTACGAGGCAGGTGGCCGCCCGCCGGCCATGACCAGCGCCTTCGATCAGGTCGCATCCGACCCGATCATCGAGGGCTTCGGTCTGGCAGGCCAGCAGGGTGCGCCGCTGCCGGCCATCCCCGAGATGTCGGCGGTCTGGGAGAGCTGGACCGACGCGTACAACCTGGTGTTCACCGGCACCGATCCCACGACGGCATTCACCGATGCGGCGGCCTCCATCCGTGAGGCGATCGCCGGCTGATGACCGACACCGCAACCCGGGGGGAGACAGAGCGCTCCGGCGACGCTGTCTCCCCTCGGGGCGGTGATTCGCCCCCCGAACCACCAGCGGCACCGTCGGAACCGCTGTTCCGCCCCCGCGGCCCCCGATACGGAGCCTCGAGCGGCACGATCGTGAAGATCGCGCTGCTCGGCCTCGTGAACGCAGTTGTCCTCGCTGCGCTCCCCGCCGCGTTCTCCAAGCCCGACTATCCGATCGCCATCGCGTCGATCGTGGCCCTCGTCGTCATCGACATCGTCTACCTGTCGAAGCGGCGATGGTCGATCCCGCTGAAGTACCTGGTGCCGGGCACCTTGTTCCTGCTGGTCTTCGCGGTGTATCCGATCATCTACCTGGTCTTCATCTCCACCACGAACTACGGCACCGGCAACAACCTCACCAAGGACCAGGTCATCGAGCGCATCGAGTCGAACTCGGTCAGCGCCTCCGACGACGCCATTCGCTACGACCTCCAGATCCTCGCGCTCGGCGATCCGAACGGCGAACTCGCCTTCCTGCTCACCGACGCCGACGGCAACGTCTTCTTGGGCACGGCTGATGCCTTCGTGTCCGTCGCCCCCGCCGACCTGGTCGAGCAGGGCAGCCGGCAGAGCGTCGAGGGGTACGTCGCACTCAACCTCGGCCAGGCCAACGACCGATCGGCCCAGATCTCCGCGTTCAGCACCGAAGGCCCGGCCGGAACGGTGAGCAACGACGGATTCGGCACGGCGTTCGCACAGCAGCAGACACGCGTCTACGACCCCGCAACCGACACGATCACCGACTCGGTCACCGGCACGGTGTACTCGACCGAGGGCGGCTACTTCACCAACGACGACGGCGACCAACTCCTCCCGGGGTGGCGCTCCGGCGTCGGGATCGACAACTACCAGCGACTGATCACCGACGACGGCGCTCGGGACTCGTTCATCCGCGTGTTCGTCTGGACGATCGTGTTCTCGGTGATGTCGGTGCTGCTGTCGTTCGGCCTCGGCCTGATGCTCGCACTCGTGTTCAACGACGTCCGCATGCACGGCCGGCGCCTGTACCGCAGCTTGATCATCATCCCGTACGCGATTCCGAGCTTCATGACCGCGCTCGTGTGGCGAGGCATGCTGAACCAGCAGTTCGGCGTGATCAATCGTTGGCTCGGCACGAACCTGCCGTGGCTCGACGGCGACTGGTTGCCGTACTTCTCGATCCTGTTGGTGAACACCTGGCTGGGATACCCGTACATGTTCCTCGTGTGCAGCGGCGCGCTGCAGAGCATCCCCGAGGACCTCACCGAAGCCGCGTCGGTCGACGGCGCGAGTGGCATCAAACGCTTCCGGCTGATCACCCTGCCGCTGCTGCTCATTGCCGTTGCGCCGCTGCTGGTCGCAAGCTTCGCCTTCAACTTCAACAACTTCAACCTGATCTACCTGCTGACCGAGGGTCGCCCGCCGATCCAGGGCAGCACAGCCGGCCGAACCGACATCCTCATCTCCTACGTCTACAAGTTGGCGTTCCAGAGCGGCGGCGCCGACTACGGCTTCGCTGCAGCGCTCTCCGTGGTGATCTTCATGATCGTCGCTGCGATCTCGGCGTTCAGTTTCCGCTTCACCAAGACCTTCGAGGAGATCCGATGACCGTCCTCGGAGCACCTCCCGCCCCGACCCCGGCGACGCCGCCCGCCACGACGACCTTCAAGCACAACCGTCGCTCGACCGCCGCCTGGTTCCGCCAGACCGGGTGGCGTCACCTCGTTGCCATGGCTGCGCTGGCGTTCGCCCTGTTCCCCGTGGTCTGGGTGGTGTCGGCAGCCTTCAGCG
>JBGTIA010000190.1:0-1825 GCA_041745835.1 Ilumatobacteraceae bacterium
CGCAGTCGCCCGCGACGAATTCTTGACGGAACCTTGATCCAAACGCGAGTCGTTTTCGAACCTCTCGGGGGAATCAGGCCGTGAGGGCTGTCCTCGCCGAAGCGGCAGCCCAATGTTGCCACCAACCAGATCGCCAACCAACAAGGAGAAGACCATGAACCGAATGTTCTCATCAGGAACACCGAGGCGGTGGCGACGATATGTCGCAGCAGCCAGCGGTGTCGCACTCCTCGGGGGCATCGCCGCCGTGGACGGAGGCCCGGTCAGTGTCCGTGCCTCCAGTCACCGTGAGGCCCCGCTGATTGCGGGCGACCCCCGCGCCGACAACACCGACGTCTACGCGTTCGTGAGCCCCGACGCTCCCGACACCGTGACGTTGATCTCGAACTGGATTCCGTTCTCGGAACCGAACGGCGGGCCCAACTTCTACATGTGGGCCGAAGACACCCGCTACACGATCAAGATCGACAACGACGGCGACGCCGTTGAAGACTTGACCTATGTATGGGAGTTCACCAACGTGTTCCGCGATGGCGACGAGCAGTTCCTCTACAACACCGGCCCGGTCACGTCCTTGGACGACCCCGACCTGAACATCTACCAGACCTACGACCTGACCGTCGAGACCAACGGCATCTCTCCCGGAGTCCTGCTGCTCGACGACGCCATCTCGGCGCCGTCGCACGTCGGTCCGGCGTCGATGCCCGACTACGAAACACTTCGTGACCAGGCGATCTATCCGCTCCCCGGCGCGGGCCAGACGTATGCAGGCCAGGCAGACGACCCGTTCTTCCTCGACCTGCGCGTGTTCGACCTGCTTTACGGTGGCGATGCCTCCGAAGTCGGCCAGGACACGTTGGCCGGCTACAACGTCAACACGGTGGCACTGCAGGTCCCCAAGGCTGCGCTTGCCATCGCGGGTGACGCCACGAACAACCCTGTCGTCGGCATCTGGAGCACGACTGAGCGTTTCAACGGTACGGACTATGTCCAGGTGTCCCGTCTCGGCAACCCGCTGATCAACGAGGTCATCGTTCCGTTGAACCTCAAGGACGCCTTCAACTCGATCGGTCCAGCCGATGACGCAATGGCGGCTGGCGGAGCGGTCGTCGACAAGGTGCTCGATCCGATCCTGCCGAAGCTCATCGAGAGCATCTATAAGGTGCCGGCACCGGCAACGCCCCGCAACGATCTGTTCGAGATCTTCCTGCAGGGCATCAGCGAGGAGAATGCTGGCGCGACCGGCGATCCCGCCACGGTGCTGCCGGTCGACTTGAACTCGTTGGGTCTCAACGCGCTCTCTGTCGACCCCTTCCAGCCGTCGGAGATGTTGCGTCTCAACATGGCGGTGGCTCCTGCGGCGAGCCCGAACAACTACGGCGTGATCGCCGGAGACATCGCCGGGTTCCCGAACGGACGCCGCCTCGAGGACGACGTGGTCGACATCGCGATCCAGGTCGTGGAGGGCGCCGCAATCACCGGGCAGCTCAACCCCGGCCTCGCGACACTCGACTCGGTCGATCGCAACGACAAGGACTTCGGAACGACGTTCCCGTACCTTGCGCTGCCGCACTCCGATTCGGTCAATCTCGGCGTCGAGCGTTCACCGCGTTCGCCTGAGTACATCAGCGTGAACCCGGAGCGAATCCTCGACACCCGCAACGGCGCCAAGCCGGCGGCGGGATCGACGACCACGCTGCAGGTCACCGGTGTCGGCAACACGCTCGTGCCAGGCGATGCCAAGGCGGTGTACCTCAACGTCACCGCCGACCGCACGAACGGTGTGAACGGTTTCGTCACGGTGTACCCATGTGACGCGCCACGG
>JBGTIA010000191.1:0-1730 GCA_041745835.1 Ilumatobacteraceae bacterium
GTGGGCCGACGGGCTGATCACCGTCAACCAGCAACCCGACGCACTCCGGAGCGTCCTCGACGCATTCGAAGCCGGCGGGGGGACGGACAAGCCTCGCTACCTGCAGGTCCACGTGTCGTGGGCCGACACCGACGACGAGGCACTGGCGATCGCCCACGACCAGTGGCGCACCAACGTCTTCGCCCCGCCGGTGTGCTGGGACCTCGAGATGACCACCCACTTCGACGAGATCGCTCGCACCGTCCGACCCGAGGACATGCACGACCACGTGCTCATCTCGTCGGACCCCGCACGATTACGCGACGAACTCGTCGAGCTCGCTGAACTCGGTTTCGACGGCGTGTGGATCCACCACGTCGGCAAGCAGCAGGAACGCTTCATCGACACCTTCGGCGAGCACGTCGTGCCCGCACTGCGGGCGGCCGGGCCGCAAGCACATCCGGCAACCAACGGAGGAACGCGCTGATGGTGAACGTCCCGGCCACGGCCGACCTCTGGTGGAAGAACGCCATCATCTACTGCCTCGACGTGCAGACGTTCGCCGACTCCATTGGCGACGGCTGCGGCGACTTCGCCGGGCTCACCCAGCACGTCGACGACCTCGCCGGCCTCGGCGTCACCTGCATCTGGCTGATGCCGTTCTATCCCACCGCCGATCGCGACGACGGCTACGACGTCGCCGACCACTACGCCATCGACCCGCGCCTCGGCACGTTCGGTGATTTCACCGAGTTCATGGCCGTCGCTCACGACCGCGGGATGCGGGTGATCGCCGACCTCGTCGTGAACCACACCTCCGACCAGCACGCCTGGTTCCAGGAGAGCCGAAAGAGCCGCGACAACCGCTTCCGCGACTGGTACGTGTGGCAGGACGAGATCCCCGACGATGGCCCCGAGGGCATCGTCTTCCCCGGCGAACAGACCGGCGTGTGGACGTTCGACTCCGAAGCCGGCCAGTACTACCTGCACCGCTTCTACCATCACCAGCCCGACCTCAACGTCGCCAACCATGAGGTGCGCGACGAGATCGCCAAGGTCATCGGCTTCTGGCTCGCGCAGGGTCTGTCCGGGTTCCGCGTCGACGCCGTCCCGTTCCTCCTGGAACTCGACGGCATCGACCAGGCGATGGAGATCGCGCCGCACGACTTCCTTCGTGACCTGCGGGCGTTCATCCAGCGACGCCGCGGTGACGCCATTCTGCTCGGCGAGGTCAACCTGCCCTTCGAACAGCAGCGTCAGTTCTTCGGCGACGAGGACGGCGACGAGCTGAACATGCTTTTCGACTTCATCGGCATGCAGGCGACCTACCTGGCGATGGCGCGCAGCGACGCCCGCCCGCTCGCCAAGGCGCTGCGCAAGCGGCCCGAGATCCCCGCCGACGCGTCGTTCGCCTCATTCCTGCGCAACCATGACGAGCTCACGCTCGACAAGCTGACCAAGAGCGAACGCGAAGAGGTGTTCGCCGCGTTCGGCCCCGACCCGGACATGCAACTGTTCGACCGCGGGCTGCGTCGCCGCCTGCCGCCCATGCTCGGCGGCGATCCCCAATGGCTCCGCATGGCGTACAGCCTGATGTTCGCGATGCCCGGCGCCCCCACCCTCTTCTACGGCGAGGAAATCGGCATGGGCGAGAACCTGGAAGCCGAGGGCCGGATGGCGGTGCGCACTCCCATGCAGTGGAACGCCGGCAAGAATGGCGGGTTCTCCAACGTCGCGCCGTCGAAGCTCCG
>JBGTIA010000192.1:0-1548 GCA_041745835.1 Ilumatobacteraceae bacterium
AGGGAGCCGGTCGAGCGCGACTGCGTCATGGCCGCCGGTGCGGGTCAGGGCGCGGGTCGTCGTAGTCGGCCTGCGAGGCGCGCAGGCGGAGGTCCTCGAGCACCCGGCGGTTCGCTGCCTGGAGATCGGCGAGGAACGCCACCGCCCACATCTGGGCAGCGAGCACGATCAGCCCGATCCCTGCGAGCAGGCTCGGCACCCGGCTCGTGTACTCCTCCTCGAGGAGGTACAGCGCGAGCCACCGGATCATCAGCAACGCACCGAGCACGAAGGGCACCAGGCCGATCAGGAAGAAGAACCGGAACGGCTTGTAGAGGGCGAAGCTGCGGATGATCGCCTGCGCCGACCGCCACACGTAGCGCGCACTGCTCGTGACGAGGCGTGATTCCCTGGTCTTCGGGTTCACGCCGATCGGCACGGATTCGATGGCGATCCCGTTCCACCCCGCCTGCACGATGGTCTCCATCGTGTAGGTGTACTTGCCGAACACCTGCACCCGCATCGCAGCCGTGCGTGAGTAGGCGCGAAAGCCACTCGCGGCGTCCCGTACGCCGGTGCCCGAGAAGCGCCGCACGACGGAACTCCCCAAGCGCTGGAGGACCTTCTTGCCGCGCGAGAAATCGGCGATCTCGGCGATCGGGCGTTCGCCGACGACCATGTCGGCTCGACCGGCCAGCACCGGTGCGACGAGGTCGGGGATCGACGAGCCCTGGTACTGGTTGTCGGCGTCAGTGTTCACCACCACGTCGGCGCCGGCGCGCAAGCACGCATCGAGACCCGTCATGAACGCGGTCGCCAGGCCACGGTTGCGACCGTGCGACACGATGTGATCGACGCCGAGCGCCCGGGCCACTTCGACGGTGCGATCCGTGCTGCCGTCGTCGATCACCAGCCATTCGACCACTTCGACACCCGGCACGGAACGGGGCAGGTCGGCGAGCGTCAGCGGCAGCGTCTCCTCCTCGTTGAAACAGGGGATCTGGATGATGAGCTTCACCGGGCCGACGTCCACTGGGCGATCGGGGGCATCACCGGCGTTCGACATCAGTGCGCAGCGTAACGGTCGGGCGTCTGCTGGTCGGCCCAGCCGGATCTCCGGCGGGCTCTCCGTTCACCTCTCGCGTCGGTGCCTCTCCCGTCGTCGCTTCCTCGGACGGCTCGCCAGTCGGTTCGGTCGGCGGGGCACTGCGGGCGACCGCAATCGAGACCGCCGCTCCCACCAGATCGACCACGATCGACACCAACCGGCTCAGCACGGCGACCGAGACAGCGACGCCGGCGCCGAGCGAGGCCGTGGTCATCGAGATGAAGACCGTCTCGCGCACGCCGATGCCGCCGGGCACGCCGACGACGACGAATCCCGCCATCCACGAGATGCACGTCACGAAGACCAGTTGCACCACCAACGCGCCGTCGAGATCGACGCCGACGGCGACGACGGCGAACACGTTCATCCCGGCGAACGCCAACCAGACCGGAACGTGGCGGACGACGAGGAGCGTGAACCAGCGCGCAGCGGGAAGGCGGAGCTCACGCGCGGTGACTCGC
>JBGTIA010000193.1:0-2121 GCA_041745835.1 Ilumatobacteraceae bacterium
CCCGTCCGGGCGAGTGCAACCGCGGCCACTTCGCCGACCGGCCACGGCGTGGCGAGCACTGGGTCCACGCCCGAGATCACCACATCGGAGTCGAACGCCCGGCCCCCGAGTGACGCGATCTCGGCGATTCGCCCGGGGTCCATCCGACCATGATGACCCAACGCAGACGCCCGATCGTTCAGCGGGTACCGGTGAGTGTGGGCAGCAGGGCGCGAGCGACGTCCGCGGGGCGTTCCTCGTGCGCAAACAGGCCGGCACCTTCGATGACCTCGAGTCGGGCATCGGGGAACCCGTCCACCATCGCCTTCGCCCGGTCGACGGGGAAGAACGGATCCTGATCCCCCCACACGAGCTGCACCGGCACGTCGATCCGGGCATGGATGCCGACGAGGTCGGTGACGTGACGCATGTCGAAGCTGCGCAACACCTTGGCGGCGGCGTTGCGGCGAGCAGCTCCCTCATGAAGCGGTTCGAAGAAGAACTCGGCGAACTCGCCGTCGAGCAACGAGCGATCCGCGAACGCGTCACCGAACACCAGGCGCGACCGCCGGACGCGCGGCGAGCCCGCCACCCAGCCGAGCCCTGCGCCGAGTCCCGGCAAATGTCGCGTCGCGATGAACGCCTTGAAGCGCCAGCCCGGATCCGGTGGTTCGGTGTTGATCAACCCCATCGCTCTGAGGCGCGGGTCGCCGACCATGGCGTGACGGGCGATCAGTCCACCGCTGTCGTGACCGACGACGGCGACCCGCTCGAGTTCGAGGAGGTCGACCACCCGCCGGACGGTCTCGATGTGCTGCTCGATCGAAATCGGTGCGTCGGCGTCGAAACGACTCGAACCCGCCGAGGGGAGGTCGATCAGGTGACATGTGACGTGTTCGACGAGGTACGGGAGGAGCCTGCGGAACGTCGCAGAACTGACCGGCCAGCCGTGCACGAACAGGACGTCCGGTCCGGCGCCGACGCGACGGTACGCCGCCTCGCCGGCCCCGACGTCGAGATGTCGATCGGGCTCGCGCCGGAACAGGTCGGATGCATCGGTCTCGGTCAGCGTTGGCATGTTCGATTCTCCTGGTTCTCTCCGCTCGGTCCGATTGTCACTTGCCGGTTCGGCACGACGTCGACATGATGTGTAGCGGGAACTACGAATCCTATTCGTAGTGATCACTACAGTCAAGGCGGACATGGGCTATCGACACACCAAACAGGACATCCTCGACGGGGCGCTCGCTGCGGCACTCGAGGACGGACTCAGCCAGCTGACCTTCGGCCGGCTCGCACAACGCCTCGGGATCAACGACCGGACGGTCGTGTACTACTTCCCGACCAAGGACGACCTGATCACCGAGGTCGTGATGGCGATGGGGCTGCAGCTGCAGACAACGCTCGCCGAGGCGTTCGCCGCACCGGCGGAGAACCACGTCGAACTCGCCCGCGCCGCGTGGCCTGCGCTCGCCAGCACCGAGGTCGACCCGATCTTCGCACTCTTCTTCGAGGCCAACGGTCTGGCGGCGACAGGCCGCACCCCGTTCGACACACTGGTCCCCCAACTCGTCGATGCGTGGATCGACTGGCTCACGCACTTCCTCACGGGCACGGCGAAGCGACGTCGCGCTGAGGCCGAGGCCACGATTGCACTCGTCGATGGCCTCCTACTGCTCCGCCAGCTCGCCGGACCCGCCAGCGCCGCTCGCGCTGCCAAGCGTCTCGGCATCG
The DNA here is from genome assembly GCA_041745835.1 of Ilumatobacteraceae bacterium. Lineage (GTDB taxonomy): Bacteria > Actinomycetota > Acidimicrobiia > Acidimicrobiales > Ilumatobacteraceae > Sva-07. The sequence goes on from JBGTIA010000193.1 coordinate 1,714, forward strand.
CGTAGACCGCCCGGGTCACTGCGCACGAGCGGACATCAGCCCTGCGGCGCGCCGCCGATCGAAGCCCAGATCAGGGTGGCCGTGCGTTCGGGCCAATTCCTGGAGATGCGGGACCCGGCCAGGTGGAGCCCGTAGTACAGACCGGTACACGCAGCAACTGCGTACTCCACATCGGCGTCGACGTCCGCCAGCCCGGCGTCGACGGCGCGTTCGAGGATGCGGCGAAGCCGGGCTCGTCGCGGGGCCACGATGCGCTGACGGTACAGCGCCACCAACTCGGGATCGGTTGCGTCCTGCAACATCACCCCCACCATCCCGATGCCGTTCGGTCGGGCGACGCCGTCTCGGAACGCCGAGAGCTCGGCGACGAGATCCGCGTACGGGTCGTCGGTCGGCGTGCGTGCGTCG
>JBGTIA010000194.1:0-4413 GCA_041745835.1 Ilumatobacteraceae bacterium
GGTTCGGACTCAGCTGCGTCGCACCGCTCGCTGCCTGCGGCACCGGCGGCGGCGGCACAGCGACGTTGCCGCCCGGAGTCAGCGCAGGCGGAGCCGTCACCGTGCCAGATGACGTGGCAGTCACTCCACCGCCCGAGGAGAACCCGACCGAAACTCCTCCAGCCGAGGGTCCGGTCGAAACTCTTCCAGCCGAGAACCCGGTCGAAACGCCGCCGGCCGAGACCCCTCCGGCAGAGGGCGGTGGCGTAGACGACACCGTCGCCGCGCTCGATGAAGTCACGTCGGATGACGGCGTGGTGTGGTGGCCGTGGGCGCTCGGTCTCGTCGCCATCGGCGTCGTCGCAGTGGTCGTCTCGCGCTCGCGTCGTGGGAGCTCCGAATGGACCGCCGCAGCACTGACGGCGATGGATGCATCGGACGCGCTCACCATGCACCTGCTGGCGATTCCTCCCGAGAGTCTCGTCCTGGTCGCCCATGACGACGCTGAACGACTGACCGAACTGGACCGAACGACCCAGGACCTCGTTCGTACCACCTCCGATGCTCGCACTCGGGGTTCGATCGAGGGCATCCGCGGACCGCTGGTACAGCTCCACGCCGCAGTGAACATGGTGTCGCTCGCTCCAACGCCCACCCCCGACCAGTTGGCGCTGGTGCACCAGTGGGCCAATGCACTCCATGTCGCCACCTCGACGGCTCGCTCCGTCCTCACGACCCCGTCGTCGTGAGCGACAGTGCGGCTTCCTTTCGGCGACGTCATCTCGCTGAAACCGTCCTTCCGAAGCCACGTGCCTGGCACTCGCTGAGCATCGTGTCGGAACGGGGTACCGTTCCCGTGGGGCTGTCAACGCAGCGGTCGGCGACACCGACGTGACGCAACCGTTCACCTACGTTCAGAATGCTGTGAGTTGGGCGCAGAACCCACGGGTCGGTTGACCGAGATCACGCCGGTCGCGTCACCCGATTCGTCCCGGATCAGGCTCGCCGATGTGCGGACCATCACCGTGACGCCGTCGCGGGTCAGCTGATGGGTGTCCCTGACCGAGTGCCCGGTGAGTTCCAGTTCCCTTTGCGTCTCGTGTCGGTCGGAGTGGTCGTCGGGACGGACGACATCATCGAGGCCGTGACCGAGCACGTCTTGCTCGGCCCATCCGTAGAGACGTTGGGCCGCCTGGTTCCGGCTGAGCACCCGCAGATCGGTGTCGGTGACGATCACCGCGTCGGAGACCTCGTCGAGAACACTCGATACGACTTCGCGCAGCAGCCGGGTTGGATCAAGAATCTCTTGGAACGTGACTCAGATGCCGTGCCGAACCGAAGAGATGCTGGTCGGTGTGGATTCGACGAGTGTCGTGAACTGGTGGCCATCCGTGGCTTGCATCGTCACCACTTGGGGCCCAGGTTCGTGCGCGGAGGCGCTCATCTCGAACCGTGCCCGCAACGATGCCTGCGATGACACCGCTACGAAGTCGAACATGTCGCGATCGATGACCTCATCGAGTGATGCGGCCAGCATCGACAGCATCCCATCGTCGACGGCGACGAGGCGACTGTCGCGGTGCGACCAGCTACCGGTTCGTGGCTCGACGACACGCTGGTCCCGGGACGAGGCTGCTTCGCCCCCCGGTCCGAGTCGGTATCCGTCGGTTCCCACCGAGCACAGCAGTGTGGGACTCGATGGGTTCGGTTCGATCAGCGTCCTCACGGCATCAACGATCCGTCGCAATCGTTCCGGTGTCTGGCCTGACTGCCACACCCGACGGCACAGCTCGGCGCTGTCGAACACGTGGTCCGGACGGGACGCGAGAAACCCGATCAGGTCGAACTGTTGGCGATCGAGTTCGACGGCCACCCCGCCGCAAGTCAGGTTCCGTGCGTCGAGATCGATCACGAGAGGTCCGAATCGCACCACGTTGACCGACTCGGAGGATGCTGCGTTGCGGAACGAGACCTCACGATGGCGTTTCGGTCACTTCGACACCGATGCGCGCTTTGATCCATCGTCGATCGGCGTCGACCAGGGAGATCAGCGCCATGGGGGTCCCCATCAACCTCGACGCCAAACGCGTCAACCCGTCGAACGAGGCCTCGTGGTCGGTATCGAGGACTCTGCACGCTTCGCGGGCGGCCGATCGCAGCGCTTCGTGAGGGCCGGATGGCGTTTCGACCCGGTGATCCACCTCCGGTTGTCGGTACGTCTGCGAAAAATCGTCCCGTCGCGTCGCTCGCCCGAACAACCATCCCTGGCCGAGTCGACAGTTGAGCGCCAGCAGCTGAGCCCGTTGAGATTCGGTTTCGACACCTTCGGCGACGACCACGATGCCGAGCTCGCGTCCGAGACCGATCACCGAGCGAACGATCGCGGTGGCGCTGTAATCGACGCCGAGACCCTTGACGAACGACATGTCGATCTTGAGTGCGTCCACCGGCAGCCGCGTCACATACTGGAAGCTCGCATAGCCGGTGCCGAAGTCATCGATGGCGAGCCGGACACCGAGATCGTGCAAGCGATGCAACGGCTCGATGGCTCGGTCATCGAGCGGCACACTTTCGGTCATCTCGATCCACAATCGACCTGCGTCCAGACCGGCGGCATCGAGGGCATCCGTGACACTCGCGACGACGTCGGGTTGGTGCAACTGCATTGCGGACATGTTGACGGTCACGTCGACGTCGATGCCTGCCCGATGCAGTTCGGCGACGTCGGTACAGGCCGTGTGGAGAATCAGCGCGCCAAGTTCGTCGATCAGGGCGTGACGTCCGCCAAAGGGATGAACGTTCCGGGGAGACGGGGCCGTGGTCGGGGTGATCCCATCGTGCGAGCGCTTCGACCTTGCAGACTCGTTCTGATGTCAGGTCGACGATCGCCTGGTACGCGACGTAGATCTCCCCTGAAGCAATCGCTGCCCGAAGGTCCGCTGCAAGCGAGTCAACATTGCATCGATCGGCAAGGAGTGGGTTGTCCGCGTTCGATGCCAAGGTCGGGCGAAGGTCGAGGATCTGATGACCTGCTCCTCCTCGTCGTTTGACCTCGTACATCGCCCTGTCTGCTCTGGTGATGAGCTCGTCGGTGATTTCCTCGCCTGCGCCGGCGAACGCAATCCCGACGCTGGCCGTGATCGTGACGGGGTGGCCCAGGATCGAGAACGGTGGTTCCAACGACGCGCCGATTCGTACGGCAAGATCCTCGGCATCGTCGGACGAGCTGATGTTTTCGCACAACAGGACGAACTCGTCTCCGGAAACTCGAGCGAGTGTGTCGCCGTTGCGAACCAAGTTGCTGAGCCGATCGGCGACGGCGAGAAGTAACGCATCACCGACGTGGTGACCGTGGAGGTCGTTCACGTCCTTGAATCGGTCCAGGTCGACGAAGACGACGGCCGCTTTGGTATGCGACCGCGTCGCGACAGCAGCACCGTGGGTGAGGCGTTCCTGCAACAGCTGCCGATTCGGGAGACCGGTGAGCGAGTCGTGGAGCGCACTGTGGTGGAACGCCTCTGAGGTTGCGCTGGCCTCGTCTCGTGCGCGGGCGTTGAGCAGATATGCGGTCGTCACATCGGCCAGGGTTTGTGCCGCTTCCATATCGTGCGCATCGAGCGGGCCAGGGCTGGTTCTGTACAAGTCGAGCGCACCAATGGGATCGTCGCCGTGTCGCAAGGGGAACGTGAACACCGCTGCGAGACCGGCCGCCGTCGCGGCCGGCGAAAACAGCGGGAACCGTTCGTCGGTCGCCAGGTCGGCGACGGCGACCGCCTCGCCGGTCGCGTATGCTGCGAGGCAGGGCCCCTCACCCAACTCGGATTGCAGCTGCTCGAACTGCAACGCCGATGCATCGGACGCACAATGTATTCCGGCTTTCTGTTGGCCGAGATCAAGGTCACACCCGCTGCGTCGATGGGCAGCACGCCCACGATGCTTTTGACCAGGTGATCGAGGATGCCTTGGATCGGGAAATCAGTGATGACGGTGCGCGCGAACTCGCCGAGGACAAACGAGAGCTTCCGTTGGTCGGCCATAACCATCCCTTGCATGTGTGCCCGCGCATGGTCCGGACGGCGAATCGACTCGGGTGCGACCCTAAACGGGAACGGACGCAGTGTCCAGCCCACGGCTAGCCAGGTGACGCGCGCCGGGCGACGTTCGAACATGCGCCGCTGCTCCGGATCGAGTGCCGAGCCCAGCCGAGTTCCGGATCGATGTTGTGTCCGCAACAGCTAGCGTTGTGTCATCTGCCGTAGCGCGGTCCCGCGCCGGGGGAAGGAACCCAATGACCCGAGAATCCATGCTTGCCGACACGTTCGTCGAGCTTGCCGACACCCTCGTCGACGACTTCGACATCGTTGATCTGTTGACCACACTGTCGAGTCGCTGCGTCGAGATCCTCGACGTCGACGCAGCCGGGATCATGCTCGT
>JBGTIA010000195.1:0-2696 GCA_041745835.1 Ilumatobacteraceae bacterium
GAAGAGTTCCAGGCCGGCTTCGAGGCCGGCGCCAAGGCTGTCGACCCCGGCGTCACCGTCCTCGCGGTCCATGTCGACCAGTTCGGCGAGTTGGGATTCGGCGGCTTCTCCGCCCCCGACGTCGGAGCCGACCGGGCGAGATCCCTCTACCGGCGCGGTGCCGACGTGGTGTTCGCTGCCGCCGGCATCTCCGGGTTCGGGGTGTTCGACGTGGTCGTCGAGGAGTCCGAGGCGGCCGGCCGAAACCTCTGGACGATCGGGGTCGACAACGACCAGTGGTTCGAGGTCGACCGCGACCAGCAGGCCCACATGCTCACCTCGGTCATCAAGCGCGGGGACATCGCAGCGTTCGAACTCGTGCGCGCCATGCTCGACGACGAGGGCCGCACGGTGCTGCGCCTCGGCATGGCCGACGGGGTGTGGCGGTACTCGCAGCAGGGCGACGGCCTGACCCCCGAGATGACCGCCGTCCTCGATCGGATGGTCGACGACATCGGTGCCGGACGTATCGAGATCCCGTTCGCCCCGACGGGGCCGGCCCTGCTGCTCGACGCCGACGGCAACGAGATCACTGCCCCCGGCACACCGTGACACCTTCCGACATCCGAAAAGTGCACCAAAGCTCGCGCTGAGCGGGCAGATCTGCGCAAATTTCGGAGTTGTGGGGCTGGGGGTTGTGGAGCCGACGGTCAGGGGGTGGCGGTCAGGGTGTGAGGGTCAGCAGGAGGCCGCTGAGGCCGGGGTCGGCGCGGTCGATGGCTGCGTCCCACGTGAACCAGTGGACCTGCTGGCTCTCGCCCTCGGGAGGATCGGGGTCGGCGTCGCCACCGTCGATCAGGTAGCGCAGGTCGAGGTGCGTGTGCCGGCGGCCGCCCTCGTGGACGTCGACGTGGAGCAACTCGGGGACACCGGCGTCGTCGATCCGCCCGGCGAACGACACCGCCAGGCCCGTCTCCTCACGGCTCTCACGCAGCGCTGCATCCCACGGTGTCTCGCCCGGATCGATGTGCCCGCCGGGCTGGAGCCAGATGCCGAGTCGCTTGTGTTCGAGCAGCACCACGCCACGGGGGCCGACCACGATGCCGGATCCGGTCGCGTGGATCGGGTCGGATTCCTGGTCGAGCGGGGCCGCCAACGCATCGAAGGACGCCAGGAACCGCTCGATCGAGATCGCTTCACGTTCGTCCACCGGTCGGCGTGCAGCCACGTCGGCCCGAATCCGCTGATGGAGCTGTTCGCCGTGCATCACCCAGATGTACCAGTCCGATGTCCGAACCCGGCGCAAATCACACTGATGTGATTTCTTTGGATTTCTTCTTGAGTTCGTCAGGTTCGTGCCGATACCTCATCCAGACACGCGACTCACAGCCCTCATCGTGACGGAACTGGGATATTCAATGGACATCGACACCAACATCGCACCTCGCATCCTGATCGCCGTCGACGATCCGGACCTGCGACGGATCAGCGTCGCCGGGCTCCGCTCGGCTGGATTCAGCGTGAGCGCTCCGACCGACGGCGATGCCGCCATCATGCTCGCCGAGTCGTTCTCCCCCGATGTGTTGATCGTCTGCTCCCACCTCCGGGCCCCCGATGGTCGCCCCCTCTACGAGCGTCTGCGCGACTCGAGCGAGCAGTACCTGCTGTGCATCACCGACGAAGGCGCCCACCGCGCTCGCGCCGCCATGCTGCACTCCGGTGCCGACGACGCAGTGTCCGTGCCGGTGACGCCCGAGGAACTCTCCGCCCGGTGCCATGCGCTGCTGCGTCGCCCCCGCCAACTGCAGGGCCGCACCGACCCCACGCTGGTCTCGGTGCTCAACCTCGGACCGCTCACCATCGACCTCGGTCGCCGTGAGGTCCGCGTCGACGACGAAGGAGTCGCCACGACGCGCATCGAGTTCTCGCTGCTCGAACAGCTCTGCCGCCGCCCGACCGAGGTCTGCACTCGCGAAGACCTCCTCGACGCCGTCTGGGGTCCGACCTGGGTAGGCGACAACCACGTCGTCGACGTGCACCTGTCGAACCTGCGCCGCAAACTCGACAAGGCTGCCCCGGAGATCAAGGTGATCCACACGGTTCGTGGCGTCGGCTTCCGCCTCGCCAACGACGTGACCGATCAGCTCGAGATCTCGCACCTCTTCAGCCTCGCCGCAGTCGGCTGACACGGTTCGGGTCAGTCGTAGCTGGCGCTGATCCACCAGCGCTGGTGTTCCGCGACGATCAGGAACCCGTCATGGTCATCGGTGACCACCTGGAACCTGGCCAGTCGACGCTGCTGACCTGGCTCCCACCACCGTTCTTCGATCGGCCAGGGGCCCGCCCAGGCGATGATCCGCCGTGGTCGTCCCCGCTGCCAGCCCGTGGCGTCGTCGCCGACCAACAGCACCAGCGTCGCTGGGTGACCCGACAGCATGCCGCGAGCACTCACACGTACCGCCTCGCCGTGCTCGTCGAGCACCTCGGCGGGATGCGGATCGGCGAACACCGTGGCCGGTGAGGGTGACGGCAACGTTCCGGGCCAGGGGCCCGTGGGTCCACTCCCCGTGCCGGCCGCCGAGACCGCCCGCGCCCGCTGATCGAGGTCGACCGTGGCGGCCGACACCCATCGATACCGATCGGCTGGAAGACGACCGCCGTGCCACACCGGAACCGTCACTGCGTCGTCGGAGGTGAGCGTGGTCAGGCGGGCGATC
>JBGTIA010000196.1:0-4189 GCA_041745835.1 Ilumatobacteraceae bacterium
AACGGCCGCAGTCAGCCTTCCGGGATCGCTGATACCCTCGAACGGGTACTCGGCGTTCCCGCCCGAGGGCAGTAGCTCAGCTGGTAGAGCATCGGTCTCCAAAACCGACGGTCGGGGGTTCGAGTCCCTCCTGCCCTGCCCACCACCGAACGAGAAACCATGTCACTGGACGATTTGAACCGCGAACAGAAGCGACAGCTTCGAAAGATGGGTGCCCTCGACGAGCAGGGCAAGCCGACGCGCGCCCAGCGACAGCCGCCGAAGAAGAAGACCGATCGGGTCGGCCCTCGCCAGTACCTCCGAGAGGTACGCGACGAGATGCGCAAGGTCGCATGGCCGAAGGCACCCGAAGTCAAGCGGTACTCGATCATCGTGATCATCACCGTCGTCGTCTACACGGCGCTCGTCGGCGGCTTCGACTACGTGTTCGGTGAACTCTCCCAGTGGTTCTACTCGAGCTGACACCGACATGACCGACGACCTGACTGAGACCACTGACATGACCGACGACGACTCCAGCACCGACAGCAGCACCGACGAGACCAAGCGCAGCGCGGTCGACCTCCTCCCTGTCGGCGACACCGACGTCCTCGCCGATGCCGCCGCCCACGACGACGAGTCGGACGAAGGTGACGAGGTCGCGGAAGAAGCCGAAGCGATCCACCCCATCGTCCACCCCGACCACGTCGACGACGACGCAGACTCGGATGAGCCTGCCGAGGGAAGCGCCAGCGACGAGGCAGACGAGGCGCGAGGAGGAAGCGAAGCGGACGACGAACCCTCCACTGAGAACGGAAGCGAAGCGGACGTTGAGCCCGAAAGCATCACCGAACCCTCCGCTGATACGGATCCTACGATGCGTCCGGGGCAGTGGTACGTGGTGCACACGCAGTCCGGTTACGAGAAGAAGGTCACCGCCAACCTCGAGGCGCGGATCCAGTCGATGAACATGGAAGACAAGATCTACGAGATCGTCATCCCCATGGAAGAGGTCGACGAGTTCAAGAACGGCAAGAAGCAGACCGTGCAGCGAAAGGTCTTCCCGGGCTACCTCCTCGTCCGTTGCGTGATGGACGACGAGTCCTGGTACTGCGTGCGCAACACGCCCGGTATCACCGGATTCGTCGGCCAGAGCCGTCACGGACAGAAGCCGACCCCGCTGTCGCGCCGAGAGGTGAAGACGTTCCTCACCCCGAAGACCGACGGCGTCGACGCTGCACCGAGGCGCAAGGCGAAGCTCGACTACGAAGAGGGCGAGAGCGTCCGCGTGAAGGAAGGCCCGTTCGCCGACTTCACCGGTGAGATCGCCGAAATCAACGCCGACCACATGAAGCTGAAGGTCCTGGTCAACATCTTCGGTCGCGAGACCCTGGTGGAGATGGACTTCAGCCAGGTCGCAAAACTCTGATTCGCCGCCGGCGACGGAACACACTCGAACACGAAACGCAAAGGGAACATCGCCATGGCGAAGAAGAAAGTACTCACGGTCGTCAAGATCCAGATCGAGGCCGGCAAGGCCAGCCCCGCGCCGCCAGTCGGCACGGCGCTCGGCCCACACGGCATCGCGATCATGGACTTCGTGAAGGCGTACAACGCCCGGACCGAAGCGCAGGTCGGCACCGTGGTGCCGACCGAGATCACCATCTACGAGGACCGCACGTTCGATTTCGTGCTCAAGACGCCGCCCACCGCGGTGTTGATCCGCGAGAAGGCGGGACTCGCCAAGGCGGCGAACAACCCCGGCGCTGAAGTGGCCGGTTCGATCACCGAGGCACAGCTCGAGGAGATCGCCACCATCAAGCTGCCCGACCTGAACGCCTACGACATGGAAGCCGCAAAGCTCCAGGTTCGCGGCACCGCCCGCTCGATGGGCATCGAAGTCAAGTAGTCGTTACATCAGGGGTCAGACCCGCGATGTAATCCACCATCACCACCACCACCACCACCAGCGCCACGACCGGGATCACCTCGCCCGGCGGGCCAACCACTGAGGGAGACAGACAATGTCAGGCAAGAAGTACGCAAACGCGCTCAAGCAGTTCGACCGTGACCAGTTCTACGGTCCGGCGGAGGCCGTCGGCCTCGTCAAGACGATGGCTTCGGCCAAGTTCGACGAAGGCGTCGACGTGTCGATCCGCCTCGGCGTGGATCCTCGCAAGGCCGACCAGATGGTGCGCGGCACCGTCGCGCTGCCCGCAGGCACCGGCAAGGACATCCGCGTTGCGGTGTTCGCCACTGGTGAAGCAGCCGACGAGGCACGTGCAGCCGGCGCCGATATCGTCGGCGCCGACGATCTCGCCACCGAGGTCGAGGGCGGCAAGATGGACTTCGATCTCGTGATCGCCACCCCCGACATGATGCCGGTGGTCGGCCGGCTCGGTCGCGTCCTCGGACCCCGCGGCCTCATGCCGAACCCCAAGACCGGCACCGTCACGCCGGACGTCGGCAAGGCCGTCGAGGACTTCAAGGGCGGCAAGGTCGAGTACCGCACCGACCGCTACGGGAACGTGCACGTGCCACTCGGCAAGGCCAGCTTCGAGCCTGCTGCGCTCGAGCAGAACTTCCGTGCCGTGATCGACGAGATCCAGCGTGCGAAGCCAGCCTCGGCAAAGGGGCGTTACCTGCGCAAGATCACCGTGTCGTCCACGATGGGCCCCGGCATCCACGTCGACACCGGCCGGCTGAAGCCCGAAAACTGATCCGTAGCGGTAGTCTTCGCGCTGTCACACATACGAAACGGTCGCTCGCCTGAGACCGTTGGTCCCCGAATCCGTTCGGGGGTAATGGGTTCGTCCCGCCAACCGAGGTGCATATCGCCGAAGAACCACCGCCCGACTTCACGTCGAGCGGGCGCTCCTCGTCGGTGTTCGCATCTGATGCGAGCACCACGAGTCGAGCGAAAGGAGGTATGCACACATGACAACGACAACACTGAGAAGCGAGCCACGGCCCGACAAGGTGGCCATCGTCGAGGAGATCACCGCAAAGCTGAAAGAAAGCGTCGCGGTGTTCGTCTCGGAGTACCGAGGGATGTCGGTCGGCCAGCTGGCCAACCTTCGAACCCCGCTGCGTGATGCCGGCGCCGAGCACAAGGTGTACAAGAACACCCTCGCTCGTATCGCCGCCACGAACTCCGGCTACGAGGGACTCAACGAGTACCTGCTCGGGCCGACGGCGCTCACGTTCGTCACCGGCGATTCGGTGGCGGCTGCAAAAGCGCTGCTGGACCAGAGCAAGGCGAATCCGCTGCTCGTCATCAAGGGCGGCATGTTGGGCGCCAGCCCGATGTCGGCCGATGACGTCAAAGCACTCGCCAGCCTGCCGTCACGCGAAGAACTGCTGGCCCGACTGGCCGGCGCGTTCCAGGCGCCCCTGGTCAAGACCGCAGGTCTGCTCCAGGCGCTCCCGCGCAACTTCGCCTACGGGCTGTCCGCACTGATCGAAAAGCAGGAAGCCGCCGAGGCGTCCTGACCATTCACGACACATTCAGAATTCGAAACAGGAGAAACCAATGACCACCAAGGAAGAAGTCCTCGACGCGATCAGCAACATGACCGTGATCGAGCTCAAGGAACTGCTCGACGCCTTCGAGGAGAAGTTCGACGTCACGGCGGCCGCCCCGGTCGCTGTTGCCGCAGCTGCTCCGGCAGGCGGTGGCGGCGACGCCGCCGCCGAAGAGGAGAAGGACGAGTTCGACGTCGTGCTCGAGAGCGCCGGAGCACAGAAGATCCAGGTCGTGAAGGTCGTCAAGGACCTCCTCGGCGTGGGCCTGAAGGACGCCAAGGACCTCGTCGATGCTGCACCGAAGCCGCTGATGGAGAAGGCCAGCAAGGCCGACGCCGACGCTGCCAAGGCGAAGCTCGAAGAAGTCGGCGCCACCGTCGTCCTGAAGTGATTCGAGGGCCGATCGGCCCTCCACGAAACCGTCACGAACACGGCACGAACACCGTGAAGAAGACGTGATGCGGCACCCCGGGAGGTCAACTCCCGGGGTGTTGCGCGTCACGATGCGGTGACACTTCGACGTGAATGCTTGACATCTGCGACCGAACTCTCTACCTTGACCGGCAATTCAGCGAGAGACCGTCCCGCTCGGCGAAACGTCGCCGAGAGCGGTTGACGTTGTGCGTCCTGCGCCGATAGGCTCGTGCGTTGCCGTGCGTTTACTGTTCCCCCACCGTCCCTCCGG
>JBGTIA010000197.1:0-10677 GCA_041745835.1 Ilumatobacteraceae bacterium
GCGCCACCCGAGGTGAGCGACGACGCCACGCTCGGCGAGTCGGGCGAACTCGACGTCATCCACCTCGGCGATGCTCGTGACATGGCGGCCGTACCCGACGCCTCCGTGGCGCTCGTCGTCACCTCACCGCCGTACTTTGCCGGCAAGGAGTACGAGACCGCCCTCGGCGAGGGCCACGTTCCTGGCGACTACCTCGACTACCTCGCCATGCTGCGCGACGTGCTGGCGGAATGCGTGCGCACGCTGGAGCCGGGTGGGCGCCTGGCGGTCAACGTCGCCAACCTCGGGCGGCGGCCGTACCGCAGCCTCGCCGCCGATGTCACCACCATCCTGCAGGACGACCTCCGGCTGCTGCTGCGCGGCGAGGTCGTCTGGCAGAAGCAACGCGGCGCCAGCGGATCGTGTGCCTGGGGCTCGTACCAGTCACCAGCGAATCCGGTGCTGCGCGACACGACCGAGCGGGTGATCATCGCCAGCAAGGGTCGCTTCGATCGAGTCGGTCGCGGCTCCGCTGCACCGGGCGGAGCCGGCGTGGCCACGATCCCCGGCGACGAGTTCATGGAGGCGACGCTCGACGTGTGGGAGATCCCCGCCGAGAGCGCCACCCGGGTCGGACATCCAGCGCCGTTTCCCGTCGCACTGGTCGAACGCTGTATCCAGCTCTTCACGTACGACGGCGATGTCGTGCTCGACCCGTTCATGGGGTCCGGCACCACGGCGGTCGCGGCGGTCAACACCGGCCGGCACTACATCGGCTACGACACCGACGCCGGGTACGTCCGCCAGAGCCGCGAGCGGGTCTCGTCGATGGTGCCGGTCGCCCCGGTCGACCGCCGGACGCTCAAGGAGATGGCCCGCACCCTGCTCGACGCCGCCGGATTCGTCGACATCGAGGAGCACGCACGGATCGCTCCGGGCGTCACCCTGAGTTTCCGGGCGGTTGCACCCGCTGGCTCGACGACGCTGTTCGAACTCGGCGGCGTCCACACGCCGGCTCGAGGCGGGCTGTCACGCATCGACGCGGTGTGGCGCACGATCGCCAAGGCGGCGATCGCCCGTGAGTCGGCGCCCGGCGTCGAGTACGTCGTCCTCACCTCGGGTTCGGTCCGGGGTGGTCCGCTGGCCAGCGTGGTCGGCGACAGCGGTCCGATCGCAGCGGTGATCGACGTGACGCGCCCCGATGCGCTCGAACGTCTCGTCGGCTTCTGCTCGCAGTGAGCACGTCCTCGTCCGACGAGGAAGATCGCCGAGCGCTGCGATCCGTTGCCGTGCAGTTCTTCGCGAACGGCACGGTCTACGCAACGGTCATCCCGAGGCTCCCGGACATCCGTGAGCGCGTCGACATCTCGATCGGCGCGCTCGGTCTGGTGCTCACGCTCGGGGCGGTCGCCAGCCTCATCGGGTCGCTGATGACGGGCTGGGCCATCGCACGGTTCGGGAGCCGTCGAGTGATGATCTACGGGGCGGTCTGCTCGATCGGATTCCTCCCGGTGATCGGGTTCTCGACCGTTCCGGTCGTGCTGGTCGCGGCACTGTTCGGACTGCTGTTTTTCGACGTCTTCATCGATGTGGCGATGAACGTGCAGGGCTCGGCGCTGGGCCAACGACGGCACACGCCGGTGATGAACCGGTTGCACGGCTTGTGGAGTCTCGGTTCGGTCACGGGGGGTCTGGTCACCGTGGTCACGCTGCGAATGGGGATCAGTACTCCTGTACACCTGACATCCGTTGCCGTGCTGCTGATCGGCGCGCTCATATTCGTGGCGCCCGGGTTGCTCCGTCGCGACGAGGTGCCCGAACTCGCGGACGCCGCAGCGTCGGCGACGGTGCGGCGTCGGCCGCTCGGAGCCGCCTCGCTGATGCTCGCTGCCGGTGGCGCGATGGCGATGACGATCGAGATCACCAACGGCGACTGGGCGTCGTTCCGACTGGGCGAAGACCTCGACGCACGGCCGGGGATCGCTGCGTTGGCGTTCCTGACGTTCACCATGGGGATGACGATCGGCCGCCTGGGCGGCGACTGGCTGCAGGTCCGACTGGGTTCGGTGAGGCTCTTTCGCGTGTCGGCCGTCCTGGCCGGCACGGGGTCCGTGTTGGCGACGCTGATCCCCGTCACTGCGGTGTCGATCGCCGGGTTTCTCGTGGCAGGACTCGGCACGTCGGTGCTGTTCCCTCAGCTCTACGACCGTGCCGCCCAGTCACCCGGTCCCCCGGGATCGGGGTTCGCGTCGATGCTGATCGGCCAACGCAGTGCCGCGCTCGTCACTCCTCTTGTCGTGGGCTGGCTCGCCGACACCGACGCACTCGGGGTCGGCCAGGCGATGGCGATCGTCACCGTTCCGGCCGCCGTGGTGGTGTTCCTCGGCACGCTCAGACGAACTCCGTGACGGACAACTCGAAGCGGGGGTGGTGCCAGGTGTCGAGCGCGGCGAGACCGTCGGTCAGGATGGCCCGGGCGAGTTCGCCTTTCGCAGCCTTCGCGAAGTGCCCTCCGGGCGTCCCGCTCGGATCGACCAGCGTGATCGAGACGCCGTGCAGCCCGTCGAGCGTCAACGCGCCACGGTGTTCCTGGGGGAGCAGGTCGACCACGACCCGCCGTCGTGCCATGCGGGTGACTTCCGCCGTGATCGCCGTACGCCACCAGGTCGACAGCTTGCCGAGTGGCGGCACCGATGCGCCCATCTTGAGCCGGTAGTCGGGCACCGGGTCGTCGCCGCGCACCGCGCCGAGCAGTCCGGAGACCACCACGACCTGCTTCCAGGCGGTCGGCGGGAGCGTGGCGGGATCGAGGTGGTCCCAGACGACGCCCGTGTACCGCTGCCACGCAGGCAGTACCGGTGCGCCGATCAGCGTCGTGTTCGCCGACTGTGCACGACGGAGATGGTCGCCCTTCACACCGAGTAGCCGTTCGTCGCCGCCGCGTCCTGCTGTCAGCGCTCCGACGACCTCGAGGCGCAAATCGCCCAGCGCCGTACCGAAGGAGCCGGACTCGGGTGTCCACGGCGAACGCCGGCGGTTGCCCCCTTCGGCCTTCCCCTCCGACGGGGGCAACAGCAGCATTGGAACGTTGTTCGAAAAAGTTGCCCATTCGTTGGTCACGGCGACACTCTGGCCTCTACAGTCACTGCTCATGCGAGTTCACCTCGATGCAGAGAAGTGCCAGGGCCACAACCGTTGCTACGCGTTGGCGCCGGAATTGTTCGACGTCGACGACTACGGCCAGGCGATGTTGCTCGTCGAGGGCGACGTGCCGGAGGAGTTGCAGGACAAGGCCCGCCTGGCTGCCTCCAACTGTCCCGAATACGCCATCACGATCACGGAGAACGGCTGACATGACCGACATCCTCGACCAGTCCACGAATCCGTCCACGGGCGAGCCGGTCGTCACGTACGACGAAGCCACCGGGAACAAGATCATCACGTTCGAGCGCAACGGTGAGACGATCGAGTTCATCATCGGTCGCAGCCCGGAGGGAACCGACATCTGGCAGCGTGTGCCCTACGAGGCCGACGACTACGGCCCGGTGTCCGACTTCGCGACCGACTTCGACCACGCCGATCCTGCGTACAACCCGAAGGCCCCTGAGGTGTGGAAGGAACTGCGCGAGGGTGGATGCCCGGTCGCACACTCCGACCGCTACGGCGGCATGTGGGTCCCGCTCACCAACGACACGGTCACCGAGGTCGCCTACGACACCGAGAACTTCACGAGCCGCTCGGTCGTGGTCAACGTGGGCCGGCCCGGTGATCGGGCGCTGCCCGCCCCGATCGGTGGCGCTCCGCCGATCACGAGTGATCCGCCATTCCACAACATGGCTCGCCGACTCCTCCTGCCGGCCTTCGCCCCCAAGATGATCGAGCCGTGGGAGCCCGAGATCCGGCGATTGTGCCAGAAGATGCTCGACGAGATGGGCGAGATCACCCCGGGTGAGACCGTCGTCGACGCCGCGGTGCAGTACGCGCAGAACATCCCGGTCAACGTGATCGGTCGGATGCTCGGGTTCCCGGAGGAGGACGAGGAGTTGTTCCGTCAGTTCGTCCACGACGTGCTCGAGCGGATCAACGAGGAGCCGGGCACGCGCCTCGGTGGTGACGACCTCGGCGCCTACATCCAGGAGCAGATCGAGGACCATCGTGCGAATCCTCGCGACGACCTGACGGGTTTCCTGATGAACGTCGAGCTCGACGGCAACAAGCTCGGCGACGACGTGGTGGCCGGCATGGTCATCCTGCTGCTCGTTGCCGGTATCGACACGACGTGGTCGGCGATCGGGTCGTCGCTGTGGCACCTCGCGCAACATCCCGAGGACCACCAGCGGTTGCTCGACGATCCCGAGGTCATGACCTTCGCGTTGGAGGAGTTCCTCCGTGCGTACGCACCGGTCACGATGGCCCGGTTGGTCGCCAAGGACAACGACTTCCACGGCTGTCCGATGAAGAAGGACGACTGGGTGCTGCTGCCGTTCCCGGCCGCCAACCGCGACCCGAAGAAGTACGAGGACCCCGACACGTTCATCGTCGATCGCGAGGAAAACCGCCACGCAGCGTTCGGTCTCGGCATCCACCGGTGCCTGGGCTCGAACCTGGCCCGTCTGGAGCTGAAGGTCGCCATCGAGGAGTTCATCAAGCGCTTCCCGCGGTTCGAGCTCGCCGGCGACACTCGCTGGAGCGTCGGCCAGATCCGCGGTCCGCGCGAGTTGCCGGTCCGCATCCTCGAAGTTGCGAACTGACGCACGGGACAACACGGGTCAGACCCGTGTTGTCCCGCTGTCACGTCACATGAGCGTGGCTCCGACGGACGCAGCGGCGCAGGCCGATGCCACCGTCACCAGCGCGTAGGCGGTTCCCCAACGCCAGCCGAGTGCTCGCGTCTCGAGTGCGAACGACGAGAACGTCGTGAGGGCGCCGCAGAATCCGACGCCGAGAATCGTCGTCGCGCTCGGCGACAGGTCGGAGGCCACGATCAGCCCGAGGAGGCCGGCGCCGATGGAGTTGACCCACAGCATTGACGCCCAGGAGCACGCATACTGCGCCACCGCATAACGCCCGACGGCGCCGAGCCCGCCCGCCAGCACGAAGAGTACGGTCGTCACTCGCCCACCTCGACCGGGTGGTGTGCCAGGAACGTCGCTCCGATGCCTGCAACGAGCGTCACCGCGCCGTAGAGCACGGCCATCGGGAGGCGCTCGGCCTCGGCGAACTCGTTGAGTTCGACGGCGAACGCGGAGAACGTGGTGAATCCGCCGAGCAGACCGGCCACCACGAACGTCCACGCCACGGTGTCGCGCTCGAGCTGCCGCGCGGCGAGCCCGATCAGCAGGCACCCGACGACGTTGACCACCAGCGTCGCCCACGGCCACGCACCCGCACGGTGGGCGACGCCGAGCACGTCGAGCATCCACTCGACGAACCAGCGACCGGACGAGCCGATCGCCCCACCGACGGCGACGGACGCGATCACTGCCGGCGCAAACGGGGCGAACGGCGTGGCTCGATCGATGCGCTGCACTCACCGTTCGTAGCAAACCCGGGCGTGTCAGCAGGGGGTTCACACCGCGTTCTCACTCCGAGCGACCAGACTGTGGCGCGTGACGGACAAGCAGGGCGCCCGCATTCTCGTCGCCGAGGACGATCGCGCAGTGCGTGAATCGCTCGTGCGGGCGTTGCAACTCGAGGGGTACACGGTCGCGTCGTCGAACAACGGGGCCGAAGCGCTCGAAGCGATCCGCCAGTCGGAACCCGACGTCTTGCTGCTCGACGTGTCGATGCCGATCGTCGACGGACTCACCGTGTGTCGCGTCCTGCGGTCGGAGGGAACCCGTCTGCCGGTCCTGATGCTCACTGCGCGTACCGAGACGAGCGATCGCGTTGCCGGGCTCGATGCCGGCGCCGACGACTACCTCCCGAAGCCCTACGACCTCGACGAGCTGCTCGCACGCATCCGGGCGCTGTTGCGCCGCTCGGGGTTCGGGTCCGACGACGCCGAGCAACCGACCGGCGAACTGGTCCTGGGCGATCTGCGCCTCGACACGTCCGGACGGCGGGCGTTCCGCGCCGCACGCGAGATCCAACTGTCGAAGACCGAGTTCGACCTGCTCGCGCTGTTGGTCGCCAATCGCGGCATCGTGCTCGACCACTCGACGATCTACGACCGCATCTGGCACTACGACTTCGGTCCTGACTCGAAGAACCTCGCGGTGTACATCGGATACCTGCGTCGCAAGACCGAAGCCGAGGGTGAGCCGCGGGTGGTGCACACCGTGCGCGGTGTGGGGTACACCGCCCGGATCGACGACTGATGGGGCTGCGCTGGAAGATCGCCCTTTCGTTGGCGACCGTGGCGCTCATCGCCACCGCAGCCGTCGGGATCCTCGGCTATCGCACCACGAGCGCCCGTCTGCTCGACGAGGTCGATCGCTCGATCACCCAGGCCACGCAGCAGATGGTGGGTCGCGCCGCCGACGGTCGCGTCGGGGTACCGACCCGCGGTCTGCTCGAGGTCTACTCCGTCCGTGTCCTCGCCGCCGACGGTTCGATCGTCGCCTCGTCGTTCGCCCACGAGGTCGGCGTCGACGACGGTGCCCGCACTGCCGTTGCCTACCCAGGGTCGGTGGACCGAGCGACGATCGGCGTCGACGGCGAGAATCTCCGGGTCCACACGATCGGTCTTCGCAACGGAGGGATCCAGGTCGCTCGGTCGCTCGAGGAGGTCGAGAGTGTGCTCGAGGACCTTCGGCAGCGCACCGTGCTGCTCGTGGCGATCGTGTCGGTCGCCGCCGCCCTCCTCGGCTGGTTGATCGCCGGAACGGTCGCTGCGCCGGTCAGCCGCCTCACTCGCTCGGCCGAGGAGGTCGGCTCGTCGGGTCGTCTCGACGTCGACGTGCCCGGCACCGGAACCGACGAGGTGGGACGCCTCGGCGCAGCGTTCCGCAACATGCTCGGCGCGCTCGCTGTGTCGCGGGCCGAACAGCAGCGACTGGTGCAGGATGCCGGACACGAACTCCGCACGCCGCTGACGAGCCTGAAGACCAACCTGTCCGTGCTGCGACGGCATCCCGAGATGTCGTCGGACATGCGTGACGGCGTCTTGGACGACCTCGACAGCGAGGTGACCGAACTGACCGATCTCGTCAACGAACTCGTGGCAGTCGCGTCGGGCGAACTCGAGGAGCAACCGACCGAACGGATCGAACTCGCTGCACTCGCTCAGGACGTCGCAGAGCGCGTCGGTCGTCGTCGGTCACGGGACGTGGTCGTCGACGTTCGCACAGCCGCCGCTGTCGATGCGCCGCGTTCGGCGCTCGATCGTGCGCTCACGAATCTCGTCGACAACGCCTGCAAGTTCGATCAGACCGGGGGTCCGATCGAGCTCGTCGTCGAGGGTGCTTCGCTGACGGTGCTCGACCGGGGACCAGGCGTGCCGGAGGGGGAGGAGGAGCGGATCTTCGATCGATTCCACCGCGCCGAGACCGCCCGCTCGATGCCGGGTTCCGGTCTCGGACTGTCCATCGTTCGCGACGTCGTCGAACGCGCCGGCGGCACGGTCTCGGCGACGAACCGCGAGGGTGGTGGTGCCGTCATCGGGTTCACGCTCCCGATGTCGCCCGAGTGGCCGACGAACCCATCCGATCGTTGAGTCGGCGATCAGTTCGTTTCGGACTCTCGTCGGTGACCGGCACTGAGTTGCGAGAGTTCGTCGTCGGCGAACTGGTCGGCCTTCACCACGGCGACGGTCACCTTGGTCAGCGCTCGCAGGGTCGACGTGCGCCGACCACCTTCGAGTGCTGCCCGTTCGCCGAGGACGGCGCCGGGGCCGACCTCGGCGATCGCCTCGCCGTCTACCTCGACGTTCACCACTCCGTTGAGGAGAAGGAAGACCTCGTCGCCCCTCGTGCCCTGTTCGGTGAGCAGCGCACCGTCCTTGACCTTGCGGATCCACGACTTCGCACCGCCGCGCATGATGTGGGAGGCGAGCTCTCGTTCCAGCGCGGTCTCCACCGTCGTGACCATCGCCGGCGAGTCCTGGTCGCCCCAGGGAGTGTGCTTGCCGAAGGAACGTCGCCACCAGTCCTTGAAGTCGGCCATCCCGGCCTTGGCGGCGAGCGCACCATGCTCGTCGTAGACCCAGTGGCGGGGGAAGGTACTCGCGCCGACGAGCTCGAAGTCGCTCGTTCCATCTGCATGAACCGTCAGCGCCAGCGTGGTCCAGACGGTGGGCGCCTCGAACTTGACGAATGGCGGCTTGTTGACGCGGCGGGGAGCCGGGACTGCGGTGTGGCCGCCGACGGTCTGCACGAATCGTGCGGAGGTGGCAGTGACCTCCACGGGATGGCGGATGTCGTCGAAGGCGACGGCGGCGAACGTCGCGCGCCCCACCCCGAGCCCCAGGGTGGTGGCACCCATGAGGCATCCGCCCTCGTAGCCGGCGTCGACGATCTTGCCGTCGACCACGTCGATCCATCCGACGAGGTGGTTGGCGAACCGGAATCGATCGGCTGATCGCAGGGTCTCGAGGTCCTCGATGACGTCCGGTGGCGGGTCGTCGTAGTGGGTGAAGCCGGTGCCGAAGATCGCCTTGTTGAGGCCCGTGACGGCTTCGGACGGGATCCAGCTCAGGCTCGTGACACTCGACTCGATTCTCACGATGTCACCGTGAATTCTTGGACCATGCCCTCGATGAAGTGTGGTGGCCCGTCGCCTTCGGTCTCGCCGACCGAGCCGACGGGGATGAAGCAGACGACGGCGTAGTTGCCTGGCGTTTCGAGGTTCCAGGAACCGACGTCGGAGTTGCCAGGTGCCGCAAACGTCGCGTTGACCGGCGTGATCTTGCCGAAGACCTCCTCCTCCGGGATTTCGAAGAGCTCGCCGAGCGACTCGGTCACGCCGTCGTTGATCTTGAAGGCGAACATCTCGTGCTGTTCCTGGCCCTCGTTCGTGAAGTTGGTGACGGTGTAGCCGACCGACAGTTCCGTCGGGATGCCGTCGTACTCGTAGTCGGTGGCGGTGACGTCGATCGTCTCGACGTCGCAGTTCTCGCCGACCCAGGCGATGGTGTCGCTGTAGAGCTGAAACGTCTCGTCGGACCCCTCGGACTCGGGGTCCGCGAGTTGCGGTTGGGCGGTTTCCTTCAGCTCGGTGATCGTGTCGACGATGTCATCGGGAGCCGCATCGATTGCCGTATCGATCGCCGCGTTGACCGAGTCGGCGTCGCCCTCGCCCGTGAACAGGAAGCTGATCACCGAGTCGTCCGCTGCGACCCACGCATCGCAGGCTTCGGCATTCGCGGTGGAGTCGTCGTCCGACCCGCATGCGGTGAGCAGCAGCAGCGCTGACGCGGAACCGATGGTGATCAGGTGCGTTGTCGTCAATCTGGTCATGCCTCGAAGGTACGGACGGGGATGCGCCCGGGCGAGGTGACAGACCGGTGTGTTCGCCGGGGTGCCAGCACCACTGCGGAAATGACACCAGCGTCCTTGTCGTGATGTGGCCGACGTGCTCAGATCGAGGGGTGCAGACATCTCTCGCGCTGGCGCGTGCACAGTTGCGCCACGGGTGGCGGAGTCTCGCGGGCATCGTGGTGCTCGTCGCGTTGATCGGCGGGCTGGTGCTTGCCGGGCTGGCCGGGGCGCAACGCACCCACACGGCGGTCGATCGGATGATCGAGCACAACGAGGTCGGGGATGTCACCGTCAACCCTGACTCCGGTGATGGATCGGCACTGGACTACGACCTCGTCGCGGCACTACCGATGGTCGCCGAGTTCTCGAGGGTGCACGGCGTCGCCAACTGGCCCTCGGGCGAGATCACGTTCGACAATCTCTTCACTGCGCCATTGACGATCGCAACGGACGGGCACCTGCTCGTCGACTTCGACCGCCCTGTCATGTCTGCGGGTCGAGTTCCAGGGCCCGAAGCGATCGACGAGGTCTACGTCGATCGCACCTACGCCACCACCGAGGGAGTCGGGGTCGGTGACTCGCTCAGCATCACCGTGTTCCCCTTCGACGTCCTGGACGCCGCGTTCACCTCGTTCGACGCCGGCGACTTCGAGTCGGCTCTGGCCACGCTCAACACGCCCGGCGCGGGAACGACGGTCGAGCTGCGCGTCGCCGGCATCGGCAATGGCATCGAGGGCATCGCCGTCGATGTCGGATACGAGCCGCCGGCGCTCTACATCGGGCCGGCGCTCTACGAACGGCTGGGCTCGCCGTCCGCCGTTTTCGGCGGCGCCGTGCTGCGCTTCACCGAACCCGGTCGACTCGACGAATTGAAGGCGGCGGTCGATGCCATGGTCCCCGGCGAGAAGATCGTCTACCAGACCCTTCCGGTGACCCGGGCGAAGGCGCTGCGGGCGACCGAGCCCGCCGCAGTGGCGCTGCTGATCTTCGCCTCGATCACGGCCCTACTCGGCACGCTCCTCGTCGGCCAGGCGATCTCGCGGCGTGCGCAGCTCGATAGTGGTGACAACCGAACGCTCGCTGCGCTGGGGGTCACTCGTCGCGATCGGTTCGCCACATCGATGCTGCGGTTCGGGCTCGCGATCGCCGTCGGGATGTTGCTCGCCGTCGGGCTCGCCACCGCACTGTCGTGGTTGACACCGGTCGGGCCCGCCGAGTTCGCGGAACCCTCCGCGGGCTTCGACACGGCGCCGACGATCGTGGTCGGCGGGTCGTTCGT
>JBGTIA010000198.1:0-6229 GCA_041745835.1 Ilumatobacteraceae bacterium
GCGGCGTCGATCTCGTCCTGGATGATCAGATACGCCGGGCGCTCGACCTGGACCGGTCCGACGGTGTCAGGGGAGTTGCTGGCACCTACGGCGATGCCGACGACGGCGGCCGCCGCGACGATGCCGCCGGCCACGAGCGCCCAGCGTCGCCCGTTTCCGGTCGGGGGCTTGGGCCGTTCGCCAGTCGTGGATGGAATCGTTCGGACCGACGGCTGCGCCGGAGCGATCGTGCTGGTGGTGTCGAGGTCGGTATAGGTCAGTTGGTTGGTCATGCCGCCAACATCGACGAGCCGACTTCGCAGCGACTTCGCTCTGCTGAGCTTCGACTTCGGTGCATCGGCTGAGCGACCGGGCCAGCCAACCAAAGTCGGACTGAAGCCGACGCGTCGACCGTGACGGCATGATCGAACGAACGAACGACGGGACCCGCTTCGACTCACACGCCTCGCTCTGCCTGATGGGACAGTTCACGAGCCCACTCGGCGAAGAAGCTGCGCACGGCGGTCACGTTCGAGCTCCCGATCGGTAGCTCGTCATCAGCGAAGCGGTCGAGCGTGCTCATCATGGCGGCGAGGACGCCATGATCGAATTCCGGGTCGAACTCGTGCGCACGCGCCAGGAGAGTCGTGCGGTCGAAGCGCTGTGTGACCGCGTATACGTCGGCGAAGTCGCGGGCTTCCGCGCGGCTGAACAGCGCGACGAGCTTGCGGCCGGCGAGTTCCTCGGGGTCGAATGTCGGTCCGACGATCGAGGTGACGGGTGGTCGGCCGGCAGCTGAGTCGATCGCGAACTCGACGATCAGTTCCTCGGCTCCCGTGACGTGGAGCCGCACGAATGTTGCGCTGTCGTGCAGGCGTTCCGATCGCCAACCACGTTCGGTGACGACGTCCTCGAACTGATCTCGCGCCGCGGTGACGTCGACGTCGTCGGGCGCGCCGAAGAAGTCGAGATCGTGCGTCGGGCGGTCGGTGAGTCCTGATGCCAACAGTGCGCCGCCGCCTGCGAGGAGGAACCCGTCGGACGCTGGCAGCCCGAAGAACAAGCGGGCCACCTCGACCTGGAAGTCCGTCAGGCCGCTCACGGCAGGACTGCGTCGATGACGGGCTGCCATGCGGTTCGGAGCTCGCGTGGTAGGACGAGGTCGGGCCACGCGTCGACGAGGAGCCCACCGTCGACGAAGCGGAGGAGGTCCGCCGGGGAGCCTTCACGTAGGACGATCTCGTAGCAGCGGGCACGTCGACGGCGATCGGCGAGCTGGAACACGGCGCCTGGTGTCGACCAGTTCAGACCGAGCGGCAACGTGACCTCGGTAAAGGCTTCTCTGAGCGGGAGCCGCCAGAGACGGTCCGCGACGAAGGCCGGTCTCCCATGCCGAACCTTGACTTCGGTGAACGTGACCTTTGGTTCGACCGTCAGCTCGAAGCCAGCGGTGGCGAGGAGGCGAGATGCGGTTGCGAGCGTGGGCGACTTCCGGCCGTGCTCGTACGCCGAGATCGTCGTGCGCGACGTCCCGGCCTGCGCGGCGAGCTCCACTTGGCTCAACCCGGCCTCCAGCCGGGCACGTTCGAGAAGATGCGCGCTCACCAGGGCGAGTGTATCCGATCAGATACGTGTCGGAGCCGCATTCTTGTCGCGCGTCAGGACGGGGTCTTCACCGCCGTGCCGAGATCCGCCTGCCTGGTGGCCAGCGTGGAGATGGTCTGCAGCCATCCGCCCTTCTCCCGCCCTGCGGTGAGGAACGAGGGTCGAGGGGCCGATGACCTGGTGCGATGCGGCTTGGGGGGCGCTGCCTGGGGGTGGCCTACCCCCGTCCATCTCCCGCTGCATTTTCCCTGGTCAGCGGGGTTCGGGTAGCGACTCGGGTGGTACCGGATCACTACCCGGATCCTGCAAAGCACCTGGTAGATGCCAATGTTAGGGCACGGTACGGTGGAGCTGGGGGGAATCGAACCGCCGAGGGGATTCGTGCGTCGTACCTGGTCAGAGTGTTGCGTCCCTGGTCAGGGTTCGTTTTCGAGTGTCCGTTGTTGACCGTGAGTGACCTTTGTTGACCTGTGTGACACGCCCTCTTGCCGCCCCGTCCGCCCTTCTTCCGCCCTCGAGATCATCCTCAACGGCGACAGCAGCGTTGCCTGCGAGGGCTTGTTCGGTGGCGTGCCGAACGTTCGCGTCATCGTGGCAGTGACGGGTGGCCTGGGATTGCTGCATGCTCACGTCTCTGACATCGCCGCATCACGGATCACTAACTGAGCTACTACCCGGGTGACCATTCGTGCGGACGATCGCATCATGGGAACCTCGCCGCTCGCAGTCGTTCCAATCCCGGATGGGGGCCTGCCGCACTCCGCGGTGATTGTGCGCTGTCTGATCGACCGGCAGATGTCAAACACTTCGCCGTGGATTCAGGCTCAGGCGACGTCGAGGAAGCGGCGGAGGGCTTCGCGGATGACGTCGCTGGTCGTGGTCTGGTCGGCGGTCGCGCGTGCTTCGACTGCGGCGCGTAGCTCGGGGTCGAGCCGTACCGGGACGACCTCGGCGGGTGCTGAGCCGATCAGGGGTCGTCCTCGGCGTCGGCGCTTGAGTGCGTCGACGTCGTAGTCGGTGGTGGCGGCTTCGTCGGCAAGTTGCTCGATGTCGGCGTCGGTCAGGGACTTGCCGGTCTTGGTGGTGTACGTCTTGTCGGTCATGGGGAGCCCTCCTCTTTGGGCAGGAGTTCGTAGAAGTGGCGGCGGAGCTTCATGGCGTGGATGGCGATCATCCGGTTGTCGGCGAGGACGAGCACGATCACCTCGAGGAGGTTTCCGGCCGAGTCGGGGCCGATCACGAGCACCTTTGGTGGGTCGGCATCGGGTTCGAGATCGGACGACACAAGTTCGTGCTCGACCGCGTGCAGGACGTCGTCGTTGCTGACGCCGTGCTTGCTGGCCGATCGATGAACCTCCACTCGTCGACATCGTAATACGAAAATTGGGCGACCACCACGCCACCTGTTCGAAGGCCCGTCGTCGCCCGTTCCGGGGTGCTCGGGGCTCTGAGCGTTGTGGACCTCGTCTCGGAGCTGAGGGCACTCAGAGCCAGCGATTGGTGGCACTTTTGCCCAGGGGATCGAGGGTTCGACGTTGTATGGCGTCAAGTCCCGTACTGTGGGCCTCATGATCAGGGAGGAGATCAAGGCGCTCGTTCGGGACAAGAATTTCGCGACGATCTCGACGCTCCTACCGAGCGGCCAGATCCAGACTCACGTGGTGTGGGTTGACTGCGACGAAGAGCACATCGTGATCAACACCGAGGTCGGACTACGCAAGTTCAAGAACGTCCAAGCCGATCCACGAGTCACTGTGACCATCTGGGACAGGAGGAACCCGATCCGTATTGCTTCGCCGAAGTGCGCGGTCGAGTCGTTCAGACCGTGCACGGCCCTGAGGCACGGGCGAACATCAACGCGATTGCCCGGAAGTACCTCGATGCCGATTACCCCGATGAGTTGATCAAGTCCGAACGAGTGTCCTCAAGATCGCCCCAGACAGCCAGATCGTGTTCGCCCGCGGCATGCACGACATTCGGCGATAGCCAGCCCCAACCTGATCCGGCGATCCGGGGCAGTCCGCGCGGGCTGGCGGCCCGCTGGCGCTAATAGTGCCTTGCGGGCCGGCTCGTGGCGTACGGTCCACCTGTCCAGCCAGAAGGGGCGTGTCGTGACTGATGACGAAGTCGAAGCGATGGTGCTGAGTGCGCCGTGCTCGGAGCTGCTCGGCAGGCGCCTCGTCGCTCATGACGAGGAGCGGGGTTGGATCAAGTTCGAGTTCGAGGGCAAACCTGAGTTCCTGAACCCGGCAGGTCGTGTGCAGGGTGGGCTGCTGACGGCGATGCTCGACGAAACGATGGGTCCAGTCGTGTTGTTGAAGAGTGGTGGTGCGTTGTACCCGTCGTCCATCGACATGACGGTGAGCTTCCTCGCTGCGGCGCGGCCCGGCGCGCTCATGTGTGAGGCAGAGGTAGTTCGTCTTGGCAAGTCGGTCGGCTTCGTTCAGGGGCAGTTGTCCGACGGTGATGGACGCGTGATCGCTCGTGCGACGTCGAGTGTGATGCTCGTTCCTGCCGATCGAGCATCATGACCATCGCAGTCGTTGACTGAGGAACCGTGACACGACAGGGTCCTGCAGATCTCAACGACGCATTCGTCCGTTCACTGCCCGACACCGGGCCGGTCGTCATGGTCAACCTCGTCCGGTTCCGTGAGCACTCGCGGGACGGGACCGGCAGCGGCTGGGATGCGTACTAGCGTTACAGCAGGGCAGACATACCGCTGCTGAAGCGCGTGGGCGGAACCATCTTGTGGGCCGGGCACGTCGAAGGTGCCGCACACGGTGACCTCGGCGATGGTCGTTGGGATTGGGTCGTCGTGGTCTGGTACCCGTCTCGCTCGGCGTTCCTGGCGATGATGGCGTCACCCGAGTATGCGATCGCCAACGTTGACCGTGAGAACGCCATCGAGGACTACGTGATCCTCGCTGCCCATGAGTCCTACTCGAAGTTCGATCGGGACTTCTACCCAGATCTCGACGATCAAGTCACCACGTCAACCACAGCATGTGGGGATTCGCCGTCATCACGTCGCTCTCTATGTTCGACCTCACCACTATTCATATGGGAGCCGTGCCATGACGTTCTTGCTGATCCTCGTCCTCGCAACCCTCGCCGTTGCGGGCCATGCGAGGGTTCAATTCGGTGCCGTTCGGTGGCGCCAAGCTGCCCGGTACGGGCTCGGCATCGCCTTCGTCGTCGCCGGCGTCAGCCATCTTGTCAACACCACGCCTTTCGAGCAGCACCTGCCCGAGTGGGTACCGGCGGCGACGGCGATCGTGGTGGTGTCAGGCATCGCCGAGATCGTCCTCGGGATGGCGCTGGTCGCCGCAAGGCGCTCAGCGCCCGTCGTCGGCATCGCCGCAGCCGTGTTCCTGGTCAGTGTGTTCCCGGCCAACGTGTATGTCGCGGTTGCCGGCATCGATGTTGACGGGCTGCCCGGCGGGTTGTACGCGTGGCTCCGCTTACCCCTCCAAGCGGTGTTCGTCGTGTGGGCGTGGGCGAGTACGCGCTCGACTCGCGAACCTACCGAGGTCGATTGCGTCAGGCCGTTTGGGTTGATGCCGGGCCTCCCTCCACGCACCGGTCCAGACCGCAACCGGGCGGGTGCAGCGACGACGGTCCAAGCGTCGGTGCTCCGACTGCGCAGGTTTCGCGACGTGCCTGCGTTCTTGTCAGCCGCACTGCGGCTTCAGAGCGCCTTCGCGCACTCCCCGGGCGCGATCGAGATGTCACTTCGCGCCGCGCCGCTTCGTCGCACGTTCTGGACGCTGTCGCAGTGGCGCTCCGACGCCGATCTGCGTGGCTTTGTCGTTGATCCCGCTCATCTCGACGTGATGCGCCGGTTCCAACCAGCCATGCGATCATCGACCTTCGTCTCGTGGCCCTCCACCGACGATCTCACACCGTCGTGGAAGGACGTCGCGCTACGCCTGACTGGCGATGGCCAGCCGAGCGACGGTCACCCGGTGGAACAGCGAATCTGAACGTAGCGGAGCTCGCCGCTGGACGAGCGTCGTGGTCAGCCGGTAGGGCGCCCCTCGGCCCAGACGAGAAGAAAACTCAGCGGAGTCGAACGGATTGGTGGAAGGCTCGGTTGATCGCGTCGCGCAAAGCCCGACAACAGGCGTGGCGCACTGGTTTAGGAACCTGTGGCTCGACCGATCATCGCAACCAAGTTGTACGTCCCGAAGCGGCGACGTGGTCTGGTTGCGCGACCGAGACTGAAGGAAGGGCTGGGCGTTGACGCCGACGTGCGACTGGTGCTGGTGTCGGCCCCCGCTGGCTTCGGCAAGACCACGTTGCTGACTGAATGGTTCGACGAAACGTCCAAGGACGGAACGGGTGTCGCGTGGATCTCGCTCGATCCGTCAGACAGCGAGCCAACGATGTTCTGGGCGTGCGTCGTCTCTGCGCTCGAGACCGTTGTGGCCTTCGAGCCGACGGTCCGAGAGCTGCTCGACACCTCGCCGTTTCCGACGGAGCTCATGATCGCCACGCTTGTCAACGAGCTCGTTGTGTCGACCGATGACGTGTGGCTGGTGCTCGACGACTTCCACGCAGTCGACAATCGCGACATCGTGCAGGGGATCGCTGCTCTGCTGGATCGCGTTCCGTCTCACGTGCATGTGGTGATCAGCACCCG
>JBGTIA010000199.1:0-3186 GCA_041745835.1 Ilumatobacteraceae bacterium
CACGTCCGACCCGTCGGGGCGCAAGGAAGCCATCAGCTCGCAGCGACCGCCCTCGCCGACGCAATGGCCGTCGTCCCCGACGGCCCTGGACTCCCCGCCGGCGCCGACGTCGCCGCCCTCCTCCTCCACGGCGACGCCTGAGTCGATCCCAGGCTGGTTCACCCGCCCGGGTCCCGCGGCACCTCGTTCCCGCAGCCCGGGCCCGCCGAACCAACTTGGTTCCGCGAGGCCCGGGCTCGGGGAACCCACCGGTCCTCTGGGGTCGGGTCCGGGAGGACTGGACGTAGGCTGGGGCGATGGACCGGGGGAGTGCGCACGAGGAGCTGATCGATCCGTTCGGTCGCCTCATCGAGGATCTGCGGATCTCGATCACCGACCGGTGCAACTTCCGCTGCACGTACTGCATGCCCGAGGAAGGGATGCAGTGGTTGCCGCGGTCGGAGGTGATGACGTTCGAGGAGATCGAGCGCCTGTCGCGGATCTTCGTGCAGCGCTACGGAGTCAGCGCGATCCGCCTCACGGGGGGCGAGCCCACGGTGCGCGCCCATCTTCCCGTGCTCGTCGAGAAGCTGGCGGCGATCGAAGGACCGAATGGTCCCGTCGACCTGGCGATGACCACCAACGGCGCCACGATGCGTCTGGTCGCCCAGACGCTGCGTGACGCAGGTCTGCGCCGGGTCAACATCAGCCTCGACACGCTCGATCGGGCCCGATTCCAGCAGATGACCCGCCGCGACGAACTCGAACGCGTCCTCGACGGCATCGAGGCGGCCAAGGAGGCCGGATTCGCACCGGTCAAGATCAACGCGGTCATCGAGCGTGGGGTCAACGACGACGAGATCGTCGCACTCGCCGACTACGGCCGCCGTCGTGACGTCGAGGTGCGCTTCATCGAGTTCATGCCCCTCGACGCCGATGGTCACTGGGTCAACGACCAGGTCGTCGGCCAGGACGAGATCGTCGCCGCCATCCATGCGGTCCATCCGCTCGAACAGATGCCCGCTCGCGGCGCTGCTCCCGCCGACCGGTTCCGGTATCTCGACGGCGGTGGCACGGTCGGCGTGATCCCGACCGTCACCAAGCCGTTCTGCGGCGACTGCGACCGGGTGCGGCTCACCGCCGAGGGACAGTTCCGCACCTGCCTGTTCGCCACCAAGGAGTTCGACCTGATGGCGGCGATGCGATCGGGCGAGTCCGACGATCAACTCGCGACCCGGATCGAGTCCGCCGTGGCGACCAAGTGGGCCGGCCATCGCATCAACCAGGTCAACTTCGTCCGGCCCGGCAAGTCGATGAGCCAGATCGGCGGCTGAGCCCCGCCGCCAACTGTCACGTTTGACCCGGCACGGTGTGACAGTTACAGGGCGGTGAAGGCTCGGAAGCGTTCGGCGACGGCGGTGTCGCCGAGGATCTCGACCGGTCCCGCCTCGCGGCGCCACAGCCACAGGAGTAGGTCGTTGGCCGGCCCACGAACTGCGGCATCGCCCTTCGCGTGCTCCCGCGTGAACTCGATGCCCGACTCGTCGAGACGGCGCACCAGCCATTCGCCGTTCGCGGTCGGGCGATCGGTGCCCTCTGTGATCGTGGATTCGGTGGGCGAATCGGTGGGCGAATCGGTGTCGGTGCAGTGCAGGTGCACGCTGCCGCCGATCGGTGAGGCTCCCGCGCTCATCCGGCGTGTTGCGAACCACATCAGGAATTCGTCGATGCCGTCGGCGGCCATCGCGGTGGGGATGTCGAACGGAACGTCGACGGCGGTGGATGCATCCCAGCGGTGCACGGCGGTCTCGTGGGAGACCCTGCGCTCCACCCACGACACCGACTGGTTCCGGCCGGTCCAGGTCCAGACCTCGGTGTCCTCGCCGGCGCGTGTCAGCGCCGACAGCACCGACGTGTGGGCAGCGGTGACCCAGTCGACCAACAGATCGTCGGCGGGACGCTCGGGCTGACCGAGCGCCTCCACGCCCTCGACGGTGGTGATCCCCTCCGAAACGGTGCGGCCGTACCGGTTCCAGACGGTACCGAGGTGCCAGGCGAGGTCGCCGAGGTTCCACCCGGGGCACGACGGCACGGCGTGCTCGACGCCGTGGTCGGTGACGATCTGCAGGAACCCGACGCCGTCCGTACGCAGGTGGGCGATGGCGTCGTAGGGCAGTTCGCTGGGTGACGAGGCGGCGTTGTCGGACATGGCGGCGACCGTACCCCGGCCAGGGCGGAGGTGACACGCCCGGCTAACGTGCGTGGCACATGAGTGATCTCTCCTTCACCCACCTCGATCCGCTCGGGCGCGCCCGGATGGTCGATGTCACCCCCAAGGAGCCCACCCACCGGCGTGCGGTGGCTCGCTGCAAGGTGTACATGACGCCGGAAACCACCGCCGCCATCGCCAACCGCGAGGTGAAGAAGGGCGACGTGCTGTCCGTCGCACGCGTCGCTGGGATCCAGGCTGCCAAGCGAACGTCCGACATGATCCCGCTGTGCCACCCGCTGCTGGTCGGCGCGGTGTCGGTCAACTTCGAGATCGGCGACGACTTCGTGGCGATCGAGGTGCACGTCGACACCGTCGATCGCACCGGCGTCGAGATGGAGGCGCTGCATGCGTGCAGCATCGCGGCGCTCACCGTGTACGACATGTGCAAGTCGGCCGACCGTGGAATGGTGATCGGCGAACTCGCCCTGTGGGAGAAGACCGGTGGCCGATCGGGCATCTACCGCCGCAACGACCCCACGGCGTCCAGCACCCCGTCCAACACCGCGAACGACACCCCGTCCAGCACCCCGAACGACACGGCCGACGAGCCCGCCACGTGACCGACGTCTCACCCATGATTGCGTTCGCCGTCACAATCGTCGTAGAATCGTCACACAACGGTCCGTCCCATCGGATCAGTTCTGGCTCCACTCCAATCATGCACCCAACCACCTCCGCAATCTCCCCCGTCTGACTCATGGCTCAACTCGTTCTTCTCGTCGTCGCTGCCGCCTGGGCGGCCGTGCTGATCCCCCCGATGCTGCGCTCTCGTGTGGAGAATCGACCCAACTCGTCGGTCACCGACTTCCGTCGCCAGCTCAGCACGCTGCAGAGCACGTCGACTCCTCGCTTGCGTGCGATCGGTCGTCCGCTGGCACCGTCGCCGTTGCAGCGCCCGGCTGCCGCCGGCCGCCCCGGCCATCCACACCACCGCC
>JBGTIA010000200.1:0-2560 GCA_041745835.1 Ilumatobacteraceae bacterium
GCGATGGGCTATTCCACCGTGGCCAACCAGGGGTACCTGATGAGGCCCGAGATCATCAAGGCGGTGTATCAGCCCGGCGTTCCCGACTCGGCCGTCCAGGGCTACGTCGACCTGACGCAGGCGACGCTGGCGAAGGAACCAAACGTTGCCGGAGAAGTGGTGCGCCAACTTCCCTTGGCGCAGGAATCGTGGGAGGAGATCGACCGAGGTCTGCGCCGCGTGATCACCGGTCCGGGAACGCAAGTTGGTAGGGAGTATCGATCGACGACCGGCGAGAAGCTGTTCTTCTACTACCCCGACGATGCGATCCCGCTCGCCGGCAAGACCGGGACGGTGCAGGGTGCCGGCAACTACCCGTGGAACGACTCCTCGGCCTTCGCTGCCTACAGCCGTGACCCGTCACGGCCGTACACGGTGAGTGCCTATCTCGAGAAGTCGGGCTACGGCTCGCAGGCTGCTGCCCCGGTCGTCAAGTGCATGTTCCTGCAGATGTCCGGGATCACGCAGGCCGACCCGGTGCGGCTGTCGGATGCACTCGACACGTCGCAGCTGGTGCCCGCTCAGTCCCGCCGACTCGCCGACACGAGCTGCTACGAGGGCCGCTTCTCGACCGTGCAGACGATCGAGTAGTCGTTCGTGGGCACCTCCTTCCTGTCCCGCAAGCCCGATTCGGGCCTCGGCAACATCGGCGCCAGTCCCGCCGATCCCAGCCGCAACGTCGACTGGGTGCTGATGGCGGTGCAGTTCGCACTGACGATCATCGGGTGCTTCGTGGTGTTCTCCGCCTCGAGGACCCGCGTCAGCGGGGATCCGTATGCGTTCGCGACCCGCCAGGTCGTCTTCGCCATCATCGCCACCGTCGTGATGTTCGTCGTGATGTCGGTCGACTACGAGTGGTGGAAGGATCGGGCTCGGTTCCTGTACGGCCTGACGCTCGTGATCCTGAGCCTGCTGTTCCTGCTCGGCGTGGCGTCCGGCGAGGACCGGATCTCGTTCGACCTCGGTCCGTTCAACTTCCAGCCGGCCGAGATGGCGAAGTTCACCACCCTGCTGATGTTGGCGGCGTATCTCGCCGAAGAACGGAGCGAGGAGGTCTCGTACCCGCGATTCCTGGGCGGGCTGATGATCGTCGGTGCGCCCGCCGTTCTGGTCATCATCCAACCCGACCTCGGCTCCGCGTCGGTCCTCGTCTCCATGGCGATGGGCGTCCTCCTGGTCGCCGGCGCCAAGGCTCGGTACATCGCGTTGATCACCCTGCTGTCCGTCGCCACCGTGCTGGCCGCCTTCGTCGGTCGGCTCGTCAACAGTTACCAGGCCGCTCGCATCCGTGCGCTCGTGAATCCGGGCGCTGCCAACGCCGACGATCTGTATCAGGCCGAGAACGCGATGCGGGCGATCGGCACCGGCGGCGTGTGGGGAAAGGGGTGGCTGCAGGGTCCGCTCACCAACGGTCGAGACATCCCGGTGATGTGGGCCGACTTCCCGTTCGCAGCGATCGGTGAGCAGTTCGGATTCGTCGGCTCGACGGTGGTGCTCGGCCTGATCACCGTGGCGCTGATCCGCATCTGGCGCATCGCTCACCTGTCGCGCGACCTGCTGGGCACCTACTTCTGCGCCGGGGTGTTCACGATGCTGTTGTGGCAGACGTTCCAGAACGTGGCGATGACCGTGCAGATCATGCCGGTCACGGGTCTGCCGCTGCCGTTCATCTCCTACGGGGGGTCCGGGCTGATCGTGTACTTCGCCCTGTTCGGGTTGGTGCAGTCGGTGCACATGCGCCGGATGCGCTGAGACGTCGCTGCCCGGGGCGATTTGCGGGGTCCATCCCGCCGACAGCGTCGCGAGCGCATAGAATCGGTCTCCCAGTGACCATCGACATCGGACGACCACAGAGCACGAGCGACGAACCGGATGGCCCCGGTACCGCAGCGCCCGTGCTGAGCGTTCGTGTTGCGGCCTGTTCATCGGCGGCCCCACTGGCCGTCGTCCTGCTCGTTGCGCTGCTGTGCGGCGCATGCAACGGTTCCGTCAACCGGCGGATCCGACGATCACGATCGGCTCGTCCCCACTGCTCCGTGCAGATGGTTCGAGCCACGCCGAGCGCCGTCACGGCTGCTCATCCCAGAAGGGACCGCTTCTCCCATGGACCACGCCGATTCCGAGCGTCCGACCGACACCACCCCAGACTCCTCGTCTGACGCGCTTGGCGGCGCGTCCACCAGTTCGACGGCGGCCAAGCGCCGCCGTGGATCCCGCGGCGGCCAGCGCCGCCGCGGCAGCGGATCCGGCGGTGACAGCGGATCTAACGGTGGGAGCGCCGGCGATCACGATGACAACGGTCAGGGTGACACCAATCTGGGTGATACCAACCTGGGTGACAACGATCTGGGGGACACGGCATCGTCGACCGACGAGGTCGACGACCGCAACGACATCGAGTTGCCAGAGCCCATGAGCGAGGGTCGCGCCTCTGCAGAGGCAGCCGAGCGGGCGCTCGTTCGCAAGCCGCGGATCGGCGACACGATGCCGATGCCGAGCGCCCCGCCGCCGGGCCCTGCCG
>JBGTIA010000201.1:0-2756 GCA_041745835.1 Ilumatobacteraceae bacterium
GAGCCGGGCGCCCCTCGGCGCTCATGGCGCCAGTTCGCGAACCCGGTCCGCCAGCGCAGCCATGATGGTGGGATCGTCGTTGACGCACGCAGTGCGATCGAACGCGAGGCCGCACGACGCAGCTCTGGCGGCCGCTTCGATGTCGAGGTCGTAGAGCACTTCGAGGTGGTCGGCGACGAACCCGCAGGCCGACACGATCACGCCGGCCACGTCGTCGTCGCCCAGCGTGTCGATGACCTCGAGGATGTCGGGCCCGATCCACGGTTCGGGCGTCCGTCCGGCCGACTGCCAGGCGATCTGCCAGTCGTCGCCCTCGGTGAGCCCGACGCGCCCTGCGACGGCTTCCGCCGTGGCCCGCAACTCGTCGGGGTACGGGTCGCCGGCGTCGATGATCCGCTGCGGCAGCGAGTGTGCGGTGAACAGCACACGGACCCGACCGCCGGTCGATTCACGCATTGCGGTCACCCGCCGCTCGAGATCGTCGGCGAGGAACCTGACGAATGCGGGTTCGGTCGCCCAACTCTCGACACCCCCCACGGGAATGTCGGCGCCCGACTCGGCGACGCCCTGGCGAACACGGTCGAGATACTGGCCGATCGAGTACGAGGAGTAGTGGGGCGCCAGCACCAGACCGACGACCGCAGTTGCGCCGCCGGCCGCCACGCGCCGGGCGGTGTCCTCGACCTTCGGGTCGGCGTGCTTCAGCCCGAGCGAGACCTCGAACCGGCCCGGCTCGGCAGTGTCGAGCGCCGACTGGAGCGCAGCTCCCTGCGCCTCGGTGAGCTGTGCGAGCGGCGAGACCCCGCCGATCGCTGCATAGCGAGCGACGAGGTCGGCGAGCGCTTCGGGCGTCGGCCTCCGGCCCCTGCGGATGTCGGTGTAGTACGGCTCGATCTCGTCGGGTGTCCGCGGCGTGCCGTAGGCCATCAGGACGACGGCGACCCGGTCGGATGTGGCACGGTCGGATGTGGCACGGTCGGATGTCATGGGGCCGATGACCCTTCGGGCTGATCCTGCTCGTGGAGGCGGGTCTGTTCGTGGACGAACTCGACCACGGCCTGGAGCACTGCCGGCTTGGTGTCGGGCTGGACGCCGTGACCGAGGTTGAAGATGTGACCGGGATGCTGGCTTCCGTCGGGCAGTTCGTTGTCGCGCAGGACCTGACGGGCGCCGTCGAGCGCGGGCTCGCGGCCCGCCAGGACCAGTGCCGGATCGAGGTTGCCCTGCACCACGAGATCGTCGCCGAATCGGCGACGGGCGTCCCCGATCGGGGTGCGCCAATCGAGCCCCAGCACGGTGGGACCGGCGTCGAGCATCGAGGCGAGCAGGTGATCGCATCCGATGCCGAAGTGGATCGCCGGCGCGTCCGGATGGCGTCGGCGGAGCTCGCGGAACACGTGGCGCGAGTGCGGCAACACGTAGCGGTCGTAGTCGCGTCGGCTCAACGCGCCCGCCCACGAATCGAACAGCTGGAACGCTGCGGCCCCATGGGAGAGCTGGGCGTCGATGAACGTGATGGCCGACTCCGCGAGACGCTCCATCACCTCGTGCCACAGCACCTCGTCGGAGTGGATCAACGCCTTGGTGTGCCGGTAGTCCTTGCTCGGCCGGCCCTCGATCAGATAGCTGGCCACGGTGAAAGGCGCCCCGGCGAAGGCGAGCAGCGGCACGTCGAGCTCGGCCACGAGCAGGTCGACGGTGTCGATCACGTAGGAGATGTCGTCGAACTCCAGCGGCCGGAGGCGCTCGACGTCGCTACTCGACCGCAGTGGACGCTCGGCCACCGGCCCCGTGCCCGGAGCGACGTCGATGCCGAACCCCACCGCATGCGGTGCCACGACGATGTCGCTGAAGAGCACGGCAGCGTCGACGCCGTAGCGGCGCACGGGCTGCAGCGTGATCTCGGCGGCCAGTTCGGGCTGTTTGATCGCATCGAGGATCGAACCCTCCCCGCGTACCGCTCGATACTCCGGCAGGGACCGACCTGCCTGTCGCATGAACCACACCGGGGTGTGGTGCGCCCGGCGACCCGCTGCGGCGTCGATGAACGCCTCGTTCGCCAGTGGAGTGGCGGCCGGATCCCGCTGCGCATCGTCGTGGGCGGCGAGGGCTTCCATCGGAACTCGACGCTATCGCCGGGTCCGGAGTGCGAGCCGGCCCGATAGCATTTCGTGACCCCGATATGACCCAGCAGCATCCCGATCTCGCTGACGAACAGGCCTACATCGACCACGCGTACGAGTGTCTCGACACGAGTCGCGAGGCCGCGTGGCGTATGCGGAACATGACCGAAGCCGACCTCGGCGGTACGTTCCAGGCCCGTTTCGAACGAAACGCGTTCGACGAGGCCCTGCTGAAGCGACTCGCCGACCTCGACCTCGGCGGTGCCTCGCTGGTGTTCGGCCGGATCGATCGGTCCGCCGAGTCGCCCGAGGCGGTCGAAAGCTTCCACATCGGCCGTCTCGCCGTTGCCGACGAGGACCGTGAGCCGGTGGTCGTCGACTGGCGAGCCCCGGTGGCCGAGCCCTTCTACCGGGCGACGGGTCGCAGCCCCATGGGGTTGCTGCGTCGACGCCACTTCGCCGTCGACGGTCCCAAGCTGTTGGGCATCGAGGACGAACTGTTCGGCGAGGGCCACCTCGGTGTCGGCCACGACGAAGGATTGGATGGCGGACTGGACGGATCGTCGGAGCCGTCGGGCGTCGAACGCGGCGACGGCAGCGGTCTGCGCGGCTACTCCACGCTGCTCGCGGCCC
>JBGTIA010000202.1:0-2304 GCA_041745835.1 Ilumatobacteraceae bacterium
CCGGCACCGCCCCGTCCACGACGAAGCCGAGGCGCTCGTAGAACGGCACGTTCGTCGGGTTGCTCGACTGCAGGTGGCCCACCGTCACGCTTGCGTGCAGTTGGTCCAAGCGCGGTCGGAGCAACTCGCTACCGACCCCGCACGATCGATGTTCAGGGTGCACGCCGATCAGGTGAAGCACCATTGCGTCCGCCGGTTCGTACTTCGCACAGGCTTCCATCCCCGCCAGCGCCGATTCCACCCGGTCGGGTGCCCACCGATGCAACAGCTCGACGAACGGGGCCGGGCCGTCGAGCAGCGACACCCCTGGCAGAGTCCAGACTGCGACGCCGATGTCTCCGACGACATCGACGACACCGCGCTCGTATCCGAGGGCCAGGATGAGATCGAAATTCGCACGCAGCGCATCGGCGCGGCGGGACTCATCGCTGTACAGCCACACAGACAGCGGATCGTCGAAGAACGTCGCGACCAGCGCCTCGACCAACATGTCGTTGACTCGAGGATCCATCTTGGCGACCGTACTTCGTACTTCAGCGCACAGAACCTGTGATCAGACGTGCTCCGATCACCGAACCTCGAAACACCCCCCCCGATCCCGTAGGTATGTGGACGGCAGCCGGTGTCGATGACGTCGCCATGTCTTCGCTCGACGTCGACCAACGGCGCACACTTCGCCGCCCACAATCACGTGCGCGGTGCCTCGGAGACCACCCGGCTTCGGCCCAAGCCGCACGCTGCATACTCGACACGACCGTCGCCGCGCCAGTGACGGTCGGTGATCGCATGACTGCCGGTACCCGATGCCGTCGACCTGACCGAGTTCCCTCGCTCTTGGTCATCCGGATTCCGGTTCGCAGCATGGTTCTCGCGGTTGGTGCCGTCGTCGTCGCTGGGTCGTGTTCGCCCTCAGAGTCAGCCGTGCCGGGAAGTAGCCAGGCTGCCGCAATGGACTCGCTGACTGTGCTCGACGCGTTGGTGTATGGCACAGCGGTCAATTCCGCCGGGGACGAGGTCGAGTTGCTGATCGACGTCGCGCTGCCGGCTCTCGATGGAGATATTCGGCCCGCCGTTGTGTGTGCCGATATCGGGCGGCTCCGCGACGTGGCGCCTCGTGATGACCTCCTGTGTGCCATGCCGTCTGGAGGCCGCCGGGGTGGGTCGAACTCGTCGTGAGTGCGTTCTCGGGGAGACGCGTCGCGCCTGACGGTTCAGAACCCGTTGGGGATGGTGTAGGCGCGTGCGCCGCTGAAAGGTTCGCAACTGGACGGCAGGACAGAAGCAATCTCTTCGGCCGCGGCTTCGTCGGCAACGACCGATGGCAGCTGGCGCGTCCGGGCCGGGAGAGACGGCGCTCGTATTCCGGTGCGGCTTGTGACGCTCGATCCCGGGGTAGCGGTGCGTTTCAGCCGGCGATGTGATTGCCGAGCTGAAACCACACCGTCTTGGAGTCGGAGTTGCGGGTGCAGCCCCATCGGTTCGAGAGTCGATCGACCATTCTCAGCCCGAACCCTCCAATGGTGTGGGGCTGCCGTTCGATGAGGTTGACCGGCAGGTCGGGTGCCGAGTCGGTGACCCCGATCTCGACGAACTCGTCGCCGTGATCGAAGCGCAGTGTGAGTACGCATGATTCACCGGTGTGGCGCAGCACGTTGGAGACCAGTTCCGACGTCAGCAGGGCTGCGTCATCGATCAATGCGTGCGGCGCCCGCGAGCCGAGCGCATTGATGATCAATTCCCGTGCAAGGCTGCTCGCACGTTGATCGCAAGCGACTTCCCAACGCTTGTTCATGACATGTTTCATGGCGGACCCTCTCCAGCCGGGAATTCGAGATGGGATTCGACGGCCAGGGTCCGGGGCCGACATGTGCCGTAGGACTTTGCCCCATCCCCACACTCGACAAACAACGCTCGACCGTTCGAGACCGGGTCGCCAACGAGCCCTATCACCACCTGGAACTCAGGTGAGATGATCGATGACCTCGGCGGCGGCGACGACGCGGTGCACGATGTCCTCGCACACGCCAGTCAGACCCAGTTGGCGGATTCGGGCGCAGTCGCGAGTCATGGCGAACGCTTCGTCGACGGTCGTGTCGGCGCGCTCCGCAAGCGTCGTGCGGCACGCACACATCACCGCTTGGACCGCCGCCACCGAGACTTCGGCATTCGAAACCTCGATGGCGGCTGCGCAGAATGCTCACATGTGCGATCAGAATGTTGTTCGGTATGGCTCGTAGTACTGCTCGTGCCCAATGCGGTAGTCGGCCTCGTCGCGACGCATCTCGTCGAAGTCCGGTGCCTCTT
>JBGTIA010000203.1:0-2656 GCA_041745835.1 Ilumatobacteraceae bacterium
GCCGCGATGTACCGCCGGTGGGATCTGATCGATCACCCCGGCCCCTATCTCAATCGTGCGGTGCTCAACGGGTGCCGGGCGGCTGCCAATCGTCGACGCGCTGATCTGCGAGTTCGCAAGCGGCTTCGTGTCGACCAGGAGACAAATCGAGAGGAGACGCTCCTCGACATCATCAAGGGCTTGCCGTTCAATCAACGCGCAGCGATTGTCCTGCGGTTCTACGCCCAGATGACCGAGCACGACATTGCGATCACGCTCGACGTCCCCCAGGGATCTATCGGGCCGTGGATCAACCGAGCACTCAACACCATGCGAAAGGAACTGTCATGATCGACATCAAACAGGAACTCAGCAACACCCTGGCGCGACAGGCTGAAACGGTGCCCGTTGAGGACAACCTCGATGCGATCCTGACGGGCACCAACCCGGTCCGGTTCAGCATTCACAGCGAGCGACGACAACGGCGAACGTGGCCATTGGCAGCGGCCGCTGCCAGTATCGTCCTGGCTGGCACAGCCGGCCTCGTTTGGGCCAGCCAAAACGACACCGAGAGCCCAGCAGCGAGTGACGCCACTCAACCCGTCGAGGGTGCGCCTGACGGTTCGACCTACCAGCAGGTGCTCGATGTCCTGCCCGGGGATGATTGGGTGGCACTCGCGGTATCGCCGGATGCGCGTCAACTCTCTGCGTACGACTCCGCCGGACGCCGGGCGTGGTTCAGTTACGTCGAGTCGCCTGCCGACATCGCGCCGACCGATCTCGACGACGACGGCACCAGGATCGTGAAAGACGAGACCGTGGGCGACGGTGTCGCGTTCAACTGCTTCCTCGACACAGTTGACCGTCTCCTCTGCAATACAACCGAGCAAGGTCTTCCTGCCCTCGGCGACGCTCAGATTGAAGCGGCTGCGAGCGAGCTACTGCCGCTGCTACGCGAAGGCAACCAAGGTCGCCTCGCTGATCTGATCGATCGCTCCGCAGCAAGCGTCGACAAGGTTGCGCTCGAAGACTCACTCGCACGTTCCCTCGGCGACGACGCTGTCTGGTTGACCACCGACCCAGGCGTCGTCACGACTCTCGAAGTTGGAACGCCAGTGCAGGTATCGGCGCCCGACGGTTCGACCGTTACGTCCGTCGTCGATAGTTCGGGGCTGCTCTACCGCGTCCGCGCCGGACCAGAGGTCAACGCTGCCGACGTACTGCAAGCAATCCCAACATTGCTCGAAGCCTCGGTCAATGCCGAGCCAACGCCGTCGACGACACTGCCGCCTCAGCAGTCGTAGCGCCGGACTGGAGCACCCCGACGCGTCGTTCCAAACCGACGCGATAACGCTCATGGCGCCCACACCGACCCAACTCGCTCCCGGTCCGGCATTGCGATCGCCGAGCGACCGCCGACATCCGCACATAACGCGAGCGCCGTAATCCGATCCATCGGCGCAATCCATTCGCACATACCGGCCCAAGCGTTGCGCGTGATAATCCCTCTACGAGCGCGAACCTCCCGTCGGCTGGGAAGTCCAGGGATGGACAGCCGGGTGGGGCCGTCGTTGGTCAGTGGTGTGGCGGGAACTCGGGCAACTCCGACCTGTCGGTGCAGGGCCGAAGTGAGAGCGGAGCCGTGGCCGACGTCACGATCTTCACCAAGACGTCTCCGATCCGGGTCACTCCCACCCATCGAATGTCGCCGGCGAAGCGCATGCCGCGGACCGCATGCACTTCGGTTCCGATCGTGACCGTTCGATCATCGGGTTCGACTGTGATCACGTACGGCAGTGAGAGTGACTCACCGCCCGAACCCTCCATCAGTCTGTGCCACACCAGCTCGCTGAGAGCTGCGCGCCGTTGCAGGTCGTCGGCGAAAGGAGAGTCAGGACGTGACGTCGACACCGCCACCTCGACCCCGTGGACAATGGCCATGATCTCGATGTGGGTGCCATCGGAGGAGAAACCGCCCGCCCATCGCTGGTCAGCGCCCTCCGGCTCGTAGAACAGGTATGTGGCACGGTCGGCCGCGGCGTGCCAGGAGTCCTCCGATGCTGGATCGTGCGACATCCGGTGATCCTGCTCTACGCCATCGACCAGCACAAGAGCGATCGGGGCGCACACTTCTGCACGCATAATCCAACCGGGCTGGCGTTGCCCACCACCCGGTATCGGCCCAACTCGTGGCATCCGATAATCGCGCCGTCGGCGGCATCCCGCGAGCGGCGGGCTTTCGGAGCATCGAGTCGAGTCGATCGGTTGACTCCTCAACGCAAGCGAAGTCACGAGTCAGCGATGGTCGAGATCTCGTGCGCCACGACCTTGTCGTCGTCAACCGTTGGCCTCTTGAGGGAGGAATCCCCGACGTGCTCTTGGTCCCGCCTCCTCTCGCCGTGCAATGTTCGCTCCACTCTCAAGCCGTGTTCTCTACCGGTCTCTCGCGTCGTTTTCGAGGTATGTGCGGACCAGCCAGTCTCGGACCGCTGGGTCTGCGGTCAGGCTGATGGCTCGTCTGGCGCTGACCCCAGCTAGCTCGTGACGGCCGGATCG
This sequence comes from Ilumatobacteraceae bacterium, assembly GCA_041745835.1. Lineage (GTDB taxonomy): Bacteria > Actinomycetota > Acidimicrobiia > Acidimicrobiales > Ilumatobacteraceae > Sva-07. Next base: position 2,536 of record JBGTIA010000203.1, read on the forward strand.
GGCGAGGCAGTGTGCTCGTACGGCGTGGTAGGGCTGGTAGTTGTCGACCCGTTCAGCTGGCATGGCGTCGAGAAGGCTGAGCCCCATGTCGGGCCCGTCGGCTTCGGCGTGGGCTGCGGCG
>JBGTIA010000204.1:0-7388 GCA_041745835.1 Ilumatobacteraceae bacterium
TCGACGCAGCCGGACGCCACGACAACGGTTGGCCGAACCTCGACCGCGCCGCGGTCGCCATCGAGCGCGCCGACATCCTCATGGCTGCCGGCCAGGACGGCCGCGACCACCGAGACGCCGAGAACTACCCCGTCACCTACATCGCGCTCGTCGTCGGACTGCAAGCAGGCGGCACCGCAACCCGCGACGACAACGGGTTGATCACCGTCCTGGTGCCTCGCGACACGACGATCTCCTTCGAGGACGTGCTCGGCGAAGCGCCCCCGATCGGCGAGGAGATCGCGACCCTTCCCTACGGCAAGGGTGGCACCACCTTCGGCAATGTCTTCATCGTGCCCGAGCCCCGGCCCGACCACCAGGGAAACCCGGTGGTCTTCGACGATCCCGACCTGCTCGGGCACGAGAACATCCACACGTTCCAGTGGGCGGGCGCCGGGGCGCTCGAGTACCCGGCCCTCTACATCTCGGAATCCGCCAAGTCTGCGGTCCACGACGCCGTCGAGAACAGCTCGGTCGACGTCGATGTGGACGTCGACGTCGACATCGACACCTACGACGCCGGACCGATCGGACCGAGCCGGACCCCCTCGATCGACATCCCGGGTGGCGGATGGATTCCCGGTGTCCCCGTCGGCATCCCGTCGATTCCGCTTCCCCGGTTCGATCCGCCACCAGTGCCCGTCGGGGTCGACGTCGACCTCGATGTCGACGTCGAGGTGGAGGTTCCGTTGAACACGGGTTGCGACAACCGCTTCGAGCAGCACGCCGACCTCGAGGACGGCCACTACGACTCGTGCCTCGTCGAATGATCGACCAGACGACAAGGCCACTCACCCGAGCGATGGCGCCGACTCGCGGCGGCTGCGTTCGCCGTGACGGTCGGTCCCAGGTGGTCAGCGAGGTGGGGGTTCGACAGCACCGGCGAGACGGCACGGTGGACCTCACGCTTCGACCCGGGTACGTTTGCACCGAACACGACCCGTGACGCCGGCGAGTTCGTTCAGGACCACGATGAGTACAGCTGCGAACGCGGCACCGGCACACCGTGGCGAGATGCCGTCGATGAGCAGGGCTGACACATGACGACCACCCGTTCCACGACCCTCGCAACGACACGGCGAACTTCGATCGCTGCGCTCGCCTCCGTGCTCGTCGTCGGCTGCTCGGTGTCGGTCGGAGATTCGCTCGACGCCGACGAGTGGTGCCCGTTCGCTCAGGAGTTCCAGGACGTGGTGGCCGAGCAGGACGGTCTCGGCGACGAGATCTCGTTCGACGACGTGATCGACCACCTGTCCAACGATGTGCCGAGCGAGGCGTCCGACGACCTCAGGACCGACGTCGGGAACATTCGGGACTTCTACGTCAACACGCAGGCCGGCCAGGATGAAGGGGTGCCGTACTCCGAACTCGAGGACGACTTCCAGAGTCTGATCGACGTGCCATTCGTCGAGTTCCAGGCAAGCGTCGACAACATCGAAGCCGTCACGCAGGAGCTCTGCGACTTCAGCTTCCAACCCACCTGAGATCTGAGCCAGGGCGACCGAACCCGTCCACCGACTCCGGCTGTTGCTGCGGGAGCTCAGGCCTCCATGACGACGGGGACGATCATGGGTCGCCGCTTGGTGCGGTCGCTCACGAACTTCCCGGTCGCCTTGCGCGCTTCCTTCTCCAGTTGCTCGACGTCTCGGACGCCACTGGACAGCGCCTTCTCCAGCGAGGCAGCGACCACGTCGCACGCCTCGTCGAGCAGGTCCTCGGCCTCGGGTGCGTAGACCCAGCCGCGGGTGATGATCTCCGGACCCACCAGCACCTTGCCGGTCTGGATGTCGACGGTGACCACGACCACCACCACGCCCTCCTCGGCTAGCTTCTGGCGGTCGCGCAGCACGCCCTGACCCACGTCGCCGACGATGCCGTCGACGTACAGGTAACCGGCTGGCACGCGGCCGACCGGACGAAGATCGTCGGAGGTCAACTCGATCACGTCGCCGTCCTCGCACATCAGCACGTGGTCGCGGGGCACACCCATCAATTCACCGAGTTTCGCGTTGGCCATCATGTGGCGGAACTCGCCGTGGATCGGGACGTACCAGTCGGGATTGACGATGGACAGATAGGTCTTGATCTCGTCGGCCTGGGCGTGGCCGGTGGCGTGGACGTCGAGGACACCGGAGTGCACGACCTCGGCACCCATCCGGATCAGCCCGTCGATCACGGCGTTGACGTTGCCCTCGTTGCCCGGGATGGCGTGGCTCGACAGCACGACGGTGTCGCTGTCGCCGAGCTTGAGCCATCGGTTCTCACCCCGCGCCATCAGACCCAACGCCGACATCGGCTCACCCTGCGAACCGGTGGAGATGATGCAGATCTGGCCGGGCTCGTACTTGCCGATCTCCTCGATGTCGATGATCGACGACTCGGGAATGTCGAGCACCTTCAGATCGCGGCCGAGCTTGATGTTCTTCTTCATGCTCAGCCCGAGCGTCGCGATCTTGCGACCGTCGGCGATCGCTGCCGTGGCGATCTGCTGGATGCGGTGGAGGTGACTGGCGAAGCTGGCCGTGATGATTCGGCGATCGCGCTGCGACGCGAACAGGCCGGTCAGGACAGCGCCGACGCTCGTCTCGCTCGGCGAATAACCGGCTTCCTCCGCATTGGTCGAGTCGGCCATCAGCAGCCGGATACCGGGGCTCTTCGCGAGTTGGCCGATGCGGGCGAGGTCGAGGCGTCGCGAGTCGACCGGCGTGAGGTCGATCTTGTAGTCACCCGAGTGGAGCACGACGCCTTGCGAGGTGTGCACCGCGATCGCGTGGGCGTGCGGCACGGAGTGGGTGACGGGGATGAACTCCACCACCAGCGGACCGATTTCGATGGTCTCGCCGTCGACGACCTTGCGCATGTCGGTCTTGGGCATCAGCCCCGCTTCCTCGATGCGGTTGCGGGCGATGCCGAGCGCCAGCGCCGAGCCGTAGATCGGCAGCGGCGAGTCACGCAGATCGCCGATGCCGTCGACGTCGCGCAGCAGGTACTGGATGGCACCGACGTGATCCTCGTGGCCGTGCGTGAGGATCAGGGCCGAGATCCGTTGGGCGTTCTCCCGCAGATACGTGAAGTCCGGCAGGATCAGGTCGATCCCGTGCATGTTCGCCTCGGGGAACATGAGGCCACAGTCGATCAGGATGACCGTGCGATTGGGATCGTCGGCAGCGCCTTGCTCGATCGCCATGCAGTTGCGCCCGATCTCGCCGAGCCCACCGAGGAAGACGACGCGGACCGGGACCGACGGGTCGGTCGCGCCAGGAGCGAGCCGATCAGCCACGGGCATCCACCAGCCGGTCGTAGACGCCGCGAGCGGCGTGTTCGAGTCCGAGGGGGGTCGGCCCCATCGGGGACCTGCACTCCCCGACAGCGTGACCGAGCGTTCTCAACATGGCCTTCGACGGTACCGGGTTCGGCGCGTCATCGCCGGTCTCGAACTCGTAGCTCTCCAGCTGGCGGGCGTTGATGCGTCGGGCACCGGCCACGTCTCCGCGATCCCAGGCGTCGAACATCTCGCGGTGGTCGGGCGCACACCAGTGGGTGGCGACACCGATCGCACCGACCGCACCAACTGCGAGCAGCGGCAATGTCATCGAGTCGTCACCCGAGTAGATCTCGAAGTCACCCGGCGAATTCGCGCCGACCGCCGCCGTGAGGCCGGGATTGCCGGCTGCATCCTTGAGTCCCACGATGTTGGGCACGTCGTTGGCCAGACGGACGAGCGTGGTGCCGTCGATCTTGCGTCCGGTGCGCGCCGGGACGTCGTAGAGCACCACGGGCAGGTCGGTCGAGGCCGCGATCGCCCGGAAGTGCATCTCGATGCCCGCCTGCGAGGGCCGGTTGTAGTACGGGCACACGCCGAGAATCCCGGCGACACCGAGACGGCTGGCCTCCTCCGTGAGACCGATGTCGAGCAGCGTGTTCGAGCCCGTGGTTCCAGCGAGGATCGGCACGGTCACCGCACGGACGATCGCGTCGAACAGCGTGAGCTTCTCGTCGATCGACAGCACGGGCGACTCTCCGGTGGTGCCGCACACGACCAGTCCCTCGTTGCCCTGCTCGACGAGCCACTTCGCGAGGCCGACGGCGGCGTCGACGTTCAGCTCGCCCTCCTCGTCGAAGGGGGTCACCATCGCAGTCAGGATCCGGCCGAAGCGCGGCATCAGCGGCACCGACCGTGTGGGGAGTCGGCCGAGTCGCCGAGGGGGCTGTCGGACCGTCGGGCAGTCGTCACACGAGTCACGGCTCGCAACCTATTCGATCACCACCGCATCGCGCAGTTCGATTCGTCCGGGGCATCCAGCAGGTGCGCTCCCGACACCGAGGACCCCGCGGACAGCGGATTCGTCGGCGTCCCGACGAGCGACGTCGAGCCGCCAGACCACATAGAGCACGGTGCCGACCACGATCGGCACGACGTAGGTGAGCAGCCGGTACACGAGCACTCCCGCCAGCGCAGCTGGTGCGTCGACGCCTGCGGCGACGAGCGCACCGGTGAGGCCTGCCTCGACCACGCCGATGCCACCGGGGACCGGGACGAACGAACTGAGCAGCGTGACCACGAAGTACACGCGGGCGAACTCGACCAACCCCAGTTCATCGCCCACGCCGAGCCCACGCAGCGCGACCAGCAGGATGATCGCACCGATCGACTGCGCGAGCGCGGTGCTCGCCAGCAACCCGAAGGGACGCATGGCAACCGCCCGCAGCGAGGCGCGCACCTCGAGGAGACCCGCGCCCACATCGTGACATGCCATGCGGCCGGCCAACGACGGCCTCCGCACGATGGCACGATCGGCCAGGTTTCGCACCACCGCGACCAGCCAGGCAGTGACGCGCTCGGATCGGAGTACCACCGCCCAGAAGAACGCCGAACCCGTGACCACCACGCCACACACGCCGAGCATCGCGAGGTCGGTCGTCGTGGGCGATCGCTGGGTGATCTCCACCAGCAACACGCCCAACGGCAACATCCACGTGACGAACGTGGTGGCGACGCCGTACGCGACCAGCATCGACGTGAAGGTCGTGTTGGGAACGGCCGCGTCACGAGCGATCGACCAACGCAGCCCCGTGCCCAACGGCCCGCCGAGTGGCACACCCTTGCTGGCCGCGGTCCCCACGTCGTGAATGGTCAGCGAACGCAGGAACGACGTGGTGCCGAGCAGCCGCTGCACGATGCCGGCGCGACTGGCGCGTTCGAGGACACCCAGCCCGACCAGCACGGCCACGACACCCACCGAGAGTGAGCGCATCTCGCCGACGGCCTCCCCGATCGTGTTGCGTTGGAACCAGACCGCTCCCGCCAGGACCCCTCCGACCAGCACGATCAGCGTCACCCGGACGAGATCGGTCGTCGATCGGTGGGCCACGAACGGAAGGTATGCCCAGGATGAACGGCGTGCGAAGTCAAGCCAGGCAGTAGTTTCTCCGGTGCGTGAACACCAACTTGAAGGAGAACATCATGCGACGCTCCCCCGCCCTGCGCCGGATCATCCCGGCCATCACCGTCGGCGCACTCGTCCTGGCTGCTTGCGGCAGTGACGACGATTCCAGCGACGCGTCGGACACCACCGATGCGGCATCCGACGCTCCCGTCGACTCCGGCGTGACCGACACCACCGCCGGCGACTGCGCTGCCACGATCGACGAGGGTGTCCTCACCATCGCCACCGGCGAACCCGCCTTCTACCCGTGGGTGATCGACAACGCCCCGGAGTCCGGTGAAGGCTTCGAGGCTGCCGTTGCGTATGCCGTCGCCGCCGAGATGGGCTACGAGGGCGACGCCGTCGTCTGGACACGCACCACGTTCGACGAGGCGATCCAGCCCGGCGCAAAGTCGTTCGACATGAACCTCCAGCAGTACTCGATCACCCCCGAGCGGGCCGAGAACATCGACTTCTCGTTGCCGTACTTCACGAGCAACCAGGCCATCGTGGCGCTCGAAGGGTCGGCGGCCGAGGGGGCGACCACCGTTGCCGAACTCAAGGAGGTCAAGTTCGGCGCCCAGGTCGGCACGACCAGCCTGGCGTTCATCACCGACGTGATCCAGCCCACCCAGGAGCCGTTCGTGTACGACGACAATGTCGGCGCGAAGGCCGCATTGGAAGCGAACCAGATCGATGCCGCCGTGTTCGACCTGCCGACGGCGCTGTACGTGTCGGGAGTGGAGATCGAGGGAAGCGCGGTCGTCGGACAGTTCCCCGCTGACGCCGGCGGCACGACCGACCAGTTCGGCTTCGTCCTGGAGAAGGACAGCGCCCTGACCTCATGCGTCGACGCCGCGATCACGACACTCACCGACAACGGCGAGCTCGATGCGATCACCCAGGAATGGCTCGCAGACTTCACCGGTGCGCCGGTGATCACCGTCGAGTGATCCGACCAGGCACCGACTTCGTCCTGCACTGATGCCCGACCGACCGACCCGGCGCGAGCGCTACGAGCGCGCTCGACGCCGGCGGTCGGTCGTCATCGCCGCAATCAGCACAATTGTGGTGGTCGGCGCGTTGATCGTGCTGGTCCCGCTCACGCCCGGCTGGGAGCGGGTCCGTCAGGCGTTCTTCGACGGCGACGTGTTCGTCGAGACGTTCCCCGGTTTGCTCGATGCGTTCTGGCTCGACGTCAAGATCCTGCTGTGGTCGACCCCGCCGATCCTGGTGGTGTCGCTGCTGATCGCCCTCGCTCGCAACACCCGCAGCCCGGCGCTGTTCCCCTTGCGTGCATTCGCCGTGATCTACACCGACGTGCTGCGCGGGATCCCCGTGATCCTGCTCGTGTTCCTGATCGGCTTCGGCGTGCCGGCACTCGGCCTCTCACGCGAGTGGGCGAACCCGCTCATCTGGGGCAGCGTCACCCTGGTGCTGTCGTATTCGGCCTACACCGCCGAGATCATCCGGGCCGGCATCGACGCCGTGCACGAAAGTCAGCGTGCCGGTGCGCGCTCGCTCGGCATGACGAGCAGCCAGACGATGCGCACGATCGTGCTGCCACAGGCGTTCCGCAAGATCGTGCCGCCGCTGATGAACACCTTCGTGAGCCTCCAGAAGGACGTGGCGCTCGTGAGCCTGATCGGCCCGGTCGAGATCCTTCGCCAGGCGGGCATCGACAAGGCGACCTACGCGAACTTCACCCCGTACGTGGCGGCGTCGCTGATCTTCCTCGCGCTCACCATCCCATGCACCCGACTCGCCGACTGGGCACTGGCGCGCCAGCGCGCCCGTACCGGAGCGACCACGATCGCATGAACGACACCGCGAGCGCACCGGTTCCCGCGATGAAGATCTCGATGCGCGGCGTGTGCAAGTCGTTCGGGACGACCGTCGTGCTCGACGGAATCGACCTCGACG
>JBGTIA010000205.1:0-2215 GCA_041745835.1 Ilumatobacteraceae bacterium
GTAGCGCAGCCCGGATTCGCGCATCACTCGAGCGTGCTCGCCGCGGGCGACGGCGACGACCGGCGTGCCTGCCATCGCAAGGTTGGCGGCGACGACCCCGCCGACCGCCCCGGCTCCGACGATGATGATCCGCATGGTGCCGACCCTAAGGGATCGCGAAGGAGTCGAGCCCGGCGTGGTGCGTCACGAGCCTGCGCCACGCTGAGGGGATCGCCGAGTTGCGGGAAGACGACCCCGGGAGTCACGTAAGGGTCGGGGCCAGACGTTGGCCGATCACGTCGGCGGGTGCGAGGGTGTCGGTGATGGCGGTGCGTCGGCAGCTCGGGAACCGGCCGTTCTGGCGATATTCGAAGGCCCGGGTCGGCCTCGCAGTTGCGGTGTGCTCGACCGGCATGTGGGGCTGCACTCCGAGCGACGTCGATGATGGTGTGGATGGGCAACGATCCTCGGTCGAGCCGACCGGAACGGCGACGCCCCCGCCAGCGTCGCTACCGGAGGGCAGCACCGGTTCGTGGCGGAGCGCCCGGGTGGTCGACGGCGACACGCTGGACCTCTCGAGTCCACGCGGTGACGTGACGGTGCGCATCATCGGGATCAACGCTCCCGAGTCCGGCGAGTGCTTCAGCGAGGACGCGACCGATGCCCTCGCTGCGCTGGTGGCGGGGCACGAGCTGGTCCTCGTGGCGGACCGGTCCGATCTCGATCAGTTCGAGCGTTCCTTGCGATACGTCCAGACGGTCGATGGCGTCGACGTCGGGGCCGAGCTCGTGGCTGGTGGTTTCGCGATTGCCAGGCGGTATCCACCCGACGAGACCCGCGCCGACATCTACGCGGACCTGCAGCGTGACGCGCAGCGAGCGCAGCGCGGGCTGTGGGCTCCGAATGCATGCGGTGCAAGCAATCTCGACGGCGTCGACATCGACGTCGAGATCAACGCCGATGCCCCGGGCGATGACAGCGTGAATCTGAACGGGGAATGGGTCCGTTTCACGAACAGCGGCGTCGATGCCGTCGACCTCGACGGTTGGGAAGTGGCCGACGAGTCGGCCTCGCACCGGCACCGGTTCTCCGACCTGCGGCTCGGCGCCGGGGAATCGGTGACGCTGTTCAGCGGATGCGGTCGCGACGACGCGTTCGCTCGCTACTGGTGCGTGTCCGGCAGTGCGGTCTGGAACAACAGCGGCGACACGGTGTTCCTCCGCGACGACCAGGGCAACATCGTGGTGTCGCTCGCCTACGGCGACTCGAGCTGAACCTTCGATCAGCGGCCAGCGAACGAGCCACACCTTGTCGCCGCCACTCTGCGCCGTACCATCGGAGCGTGACCGACCGCGTACGACGAAGCGATGGAGTCGGCGTGCGGTCGGTGTTGCGATGGCTCCTCGGCGGAGCACTGATCGTCGCCGGGATCGCTCACCTGACAACGCAACGAACTGAGTTCCAGGCACAGGTACCGGGGTGGTTCCCGATCGACGAGGACCTCGTCGTGATCGCGTCCGGCATCGTCGAGATCGCACTCGGCGCTGCGCTGATCGGGTTGCCCCGCCACCGCGTCGTCGTCGGCACGATCGTCGCTGCGTTCTTCGTGGTGATCTTTCCGGGCAACGTCGCCCAGTGGACCGAGGGCGTCGATGCATTCGGGCTCGACACCGACGCCGAGCGGTTCGCCCGGCTCTTCCTCCAGCCGGTGCTGGTGATCTGGGCGCTCGGCGCGACCGGTGCCTGGCAGGCGTTCCGTGCCGGCACCTGGCCGACAACGCCCGCTGCGGCGCGCTGACAGATCATCCAGATAGGTGACGGCCGGGGACCTCAGGTGTCGTCGTCTGGCATCGAGAAGGTGAACATCCGGCTGGGACTGATCCGCGCGTACCAGGCGCCGCCGTCGAGCATCCCAGCCCACTCGTCGCCGTAGCGAGGCGTGTAGATGTCGAGCAGGGTCTGTTTGAACTCGGCGTGTTCGGGCGCATGGACGTCGATCACCTCGGCGTCGCCGTGCACGGTGACGGCCAAGGATTCGCCCGGGAGGTGCGTGGCGCTCACGGCCGGCCGCTCGCGCAGGTGGTGGAAGCGCAGCGACTCCGGTGACGATCCGAAGTGGAACCGCCCGCGGTAGAAGATGCCGTCGACGGGACCGTTGATCGGGCGGCCGTCGCGGGTCGAGGTGGCCAGCACGAGCAGCCGCATGCCGGTGAGACGTTCGGCGAGCTGACCGGCG